>CAIXAY010000051.1 GCA_903917505.1 uncultured beta proteobacterium
CGCCGACCGCGTCATCTTCTTCGATGAAGGCGTCATTCTCGAGGACACGTCCCCCGAGGCTTTCTTCTCGAATCCCGATCACGAGCGCGCGCAGGCTTTTCTGTCGCAGGTCAGACACGGTTTCTAAAGAATCACGGTGGCAAAAGTTTTCCCATAAATCAACGCAATTCAAACAGCAACTCACATCACGGAGGCATCATGAAAATCAAGAAAGTCGCTCTGGCACTACTTACCATCGGCATTGGCTTCGGCTCGACGGCGCATGCCACGGACGCTGACCGCATCGCCCAGCTCGAAGCGCAGATGAAGCTGTTGATGGAGCAATTGCAGACGCTCAAGACGCAGACAGCGTCGGCCCAGGAAGTCACCGAGCTGAAGAACCAGGTCGAGGCCCAGGGCAAGGAAGCCGTCGTCATGGGCGACATCCCGAACTCCTTCCGCGTGCCGGGCTCCGACACCTCGGTCCATCTCTACGGCATCGCCGAAGTCGATATGGTCAAGGAATGGAAGGGCGACGGCGCCAAGAACGACTATTCGACTTTCATGCCTTACATGCCGCTCCGCGGATCGGCTGACGCCAATCGCAGCGGCGAATCCTATATGACGGCCCGCACCTCGCGCCTCGGTGTCGAGGCGGCGACGCCGACCGAATACGGACAGTTGATGGCAAAGGTCGAAGGCGACTTCAACAACGATCCGCGTACCGGCAACTCGGCAGTCTATGGCAGCCTGGGCAACATCTACACGCAGCAGGTCACCAACAGCTACGACTTCCGCCTGCGCCATGCCTACTTCCAAATGGGCGGCTGGCTGGTCGGCCAGACTTGGTCGACCTTCATGGACGTCGACAATACGCCCGAGACCGTCGATTTCAATGGCCCGATCGGATCGACGTTCATTCGTCAGCCGCAGATCCGCTACACCTATGTCACCCCGACCGCGGGCAACTTCACGGCTGCAATCGAAAACTCGTCGAGCTATGTGCTGCGTTACAACTTCGCAGCTGCGCCGGCTGACCAGGCCTTCGTCGCATCAACCGACGGCTTCGCCAAGGTGCCCGATCTGGTCGCGCGTTGGGACAAGCCGTTCGACTGGGGATCCTTGAGCTTCCGCGGCATCTCGCATGAACTGCGTCTCAACAACGGCAGCGACATCGATGTGTCAAACCGCGGCTATGGCCTGTCCGCGAGCGGTCAGATCAAGACCGTCGGCGATGATTTCATCAGCTGGATTGTCACAGGCGGTCACGGCATCGGCCGCTACTTCAATTACATTGAAGGCGCTGTTTATGACGAAGCGCGGCAAAAAATCCTCATGGAAAAAACCGCTGGTCTCGTGCTCGGCTACCAGCGCAAGGTCAGCGATACCTTCCGCATGAACTTCGTTCTCGGTACCCAAAAGACTTTCAACAACGATTACACCGACTACGCGCGGGACAATCCCCTTGTGAGCTTCTCGGGCGGACAATTCGGTACCAACCGTTATGTCACCCAGGCGCATATTGGCGGCATCTGGAACCCGATCAAGCCTGTGGACGTCGGCCTCGAATACATCTGGGGCAAGCGCGAAACGCTCGACGGCGAGAAGGGCGACATGTCGCGCATCAACTTCATGGCGCGCTACAACCTCAACTGAGATTGCTGTATCCCGCAACGGCGCCGTTCATGACGGCGCCGTTTTTCTTTGCGCGCCAGTATTCGGGAAAAGAACATGGACGGCGAACTGTTTTCCTCGGCTTTCCTGTTGCTGCTGGTGCTCGACCCGCTCGGCAACATTCCCTTCGTGCTGTCGCTGCTGCGCAAGGTCCCGACGGCGCGCCATCCGCGCGTCATCGTGCGCGAATGCGCGATCGCCGTCATCGTGCTGATCGCCTTCTTTCTCGTCGGCGACGCGCTGCTGGTCGCCATGCGCCTGACCGACCCGGCGCTCGAAATCGCCGGCGGGCTGATCCTCTTTCTGATCGCGCTGCGCATGGTCTTCCCGCCGTCCGGGCAGGAGCTTTCGGAGCATGAGGTCGACGGCGAGCCATTCATCGTGCCGCTGGCCATTCCCCTGATCGCCGGGCCTTCGGCGCTGGCCACGGTGCTGCTCGCTTCGCGCCAGACCGGGCAGATGCTGGTGTGGATCAGCGCCATCGTCCTGGCGAGCATGGTTAACGCCGCCTTTCTGCTCGCTGCAGGCTGGATCGCCCGGCTCTTCGGCAAGGCCGGCATGCTGGCGCTCGAACGCCTGATGGGGCTGATCCTGACGACGATGGCGGTGCAGATGCTGATCTCGGGAATCCGGATCGCGTTTCATCTGTCTTGAAACCGGCGGTTCGCCCCTCCCCTGACCGGAAGAGGTCGTGCGAGTTTATGCGACGGCGTTCTTCGTCATCACCGGCATCATCTGCACGGCGACGATGCAAACGAAAATCAGCGTGCAGCCTGCAATGCCAATAGCATTGAGGCGGTCGCCCATCAGGGCGAAGCCGAACAGCGCGGCGAAGAGCGTTTCCGCCGACAGAATGATCGCGGCATCGGCGGCGCTGGCGTAGCGCTGCCCGACGACCTGCCCGGTGTAGGCGATGCCGACCGACAGGATGCCGGTATAAAGTATCGGCACGGCCGCCAGGCGTATCCCCTCGAGCGTAATCGTCTCGGTCAGCGCCCCCCACAGCAGACAGGCCAGCCCGCACACGAGAAACTGCCCGCAGGCGACGAGGAAGGGCGAAGCCAGGCGGTCGGCGACGCGCCCGACGAAAATCACGTGCAGGGCCCAGAAAACGCTGCTGGCGATCACCCACGAATCGCCGATGCCAATGGCAAGTTCGCCGGCGCCCGAAAGCATCCACGTTCCGGCCAGACAACCGATCGATGACGGCCACACCGACCAGTGCGGGCGCGCGCGCAGGATCAGCCAGGAAATCAGCGGCACCAGCGGCACGTAGAGCGCGGTCAGGAAGCCGGCGTTGGTCACCGTCGTCATCGTGATGCCGATCTGCTGGAAGACCGCGCCAAAAGTCAGCAGCAGGCCCAGGGCGATCACGCTCAGCCCGTCCCGCCGCTGCGGCCGCACCCCGCGCAGCGAGAGCAAACGCCAGTCGCGCCAGGCGAGCGGCGCAACGATGCAGACGCCGAGCAGGAAGCGTATGCCGGTAAAGGCGAAGGGCCCCAGCCCCGCCATACCCTGCGCCTGCGCGACAAAAGCCGAACCCCAGATCAGGGCGACGGCGAGAAGCAGCAGATTGGCTTGCGAGCGGCTCAAGGCGGTGGCGTCCGGCAAAAAGGACGAAGTTTAGCCGAAGGGACGGCAAATGACGAAGAAATCAGGGCGGTCGCAGGGCAAATTTATTGACGGAAACGCTGAACAAGTCGTCACACCGGCGAACGCC
>CAIXAY010000052.1 GCA_903917505.1 uncultured beta proteobacterium
GATCTCGTGGTGATGCCGCATGTGCTCGAGTTTCACGAGGACCGGCATCAGATCCTGCGCGAAGTCGAGCGCATCCTGATTGCCGGGGGGCAGCTGGTGATCACCGGTTTCAATCCGCTCTCCCTGTGGGGCTTGCGCCAGCGCCTGCGCATGGGCCACGACGAATACCCCCTGAATGGCGACTACGTTTCCGTATTGCGCCTCAAGGACTGGCTGCAGCTCCTGAGCTTCGAGGTGGACCGGGGGATCTTCGGCTGCTACGCCCCGCCCTGCGCCCAGGACCGCTGGCTCAAACGCTGGCACTTCATGGAAGCGGCCGGCAACCGCTGGTGGACTTACGCCGGCGGCGTTTATCTGCTGCGCGCGGTCAAGCGCGTGCGCGGCATGCGCCTGATCATGCCGCGCTGGAAGCAGAAGTCGCTGCCCGCCAAGGCGCTGACCGCCATCACCCAAAAGGAAATCGAAGACCGTGGCCAATGACGGCATCGTAATTGTCTACGCCGACGGCGGCTGCCGCGGCAACCCCGGCCCCGGCGGCTGGGGCGTCGTCCTGCAAAGCGGCACCGTCGAGAAGGAACTATGGGGCGGCGAAGCGCACACCACCAACAATCGCATGGAGCTCACGGCGGTCATTCGCGCGCTCGAAGCGCTCAAGCGCCGGACTGTCGTGCAGGTTCACACCGATTCGCAGTACGTGCAAAAAGGCATCAGCGAATGGATACACGGCTGGAAGCGTAACGGCTGGCGCACCTCCGCCAAGCAGCCGGTGAAGAATGCCGACCTCTGGCAAATCCTCGACGGCCTGGCCGGTCAACACGACATCAAATGGCTGTGGGTCAAGGGCCACGCCGGCCACCCCGGCAACGAGCGCGCCGACCGGCTGGCCAACCGCGGCATCGACGAGTTGCCGCCGGCCCGATGATTATCCAAAAAGGGATTGACCACAACGGGCACAACGAAATGCCCTGCGTACGAAGCTTTGCTTGCATGAACTCTCTGGCTCTTGGTTTGCGTTGTGTTCGTCCTGCCCGTTGTGGTTAACTAATTCTTCAAAGGCATTTCCAAGATCCCCATGCGCCAAATCTTCCTCGACACTGAAACCACCGGCCTCGAGCACAAGCTCGGGCATCGCATCATCGAAATCGCCTGTGTCGAAATGCGCAACCGGCACCTGACCAACCGGCACTTTCATCGCTACCTCAACCCCGATCGCGACATCGATGCCGGCGCATTGGCGATACATGGAATCAGCCTCGATTTTCTTCAGGATAAGCCGCGCTTCGCCGATATCGCCGCCGAATTCCTCGACTTCGTGCGCGGCGCCGAGTTGATCATTCACAACGCCCCCTTTGATATCGGCTTTCTCAATGCCGAACTCGCGTTGCTCGACATGGCGCCGATCGGTACCGTCTGCCACGGGGTGCACGACACCCTGCGCATGGCCAAGGATCTGCATCCGGGCAAGAAGAACAACCTCAACGCCCTGTGCGAGCGCTATGCCGTAGACAACTCGCGGCGCACGCTGCACGGCGCATTGCTCGACGCCGAGATCCTCGCCGAGGTTTACGTGGCGATGACCCGCGGCCAGGAGAGCCTGAACATGGAACTGGCCAGGGACGGCGCCGGACAGACGGCGACGGTCGAGTCGGACGCCGCGCCGCGCGAAGCCTTGTTCATCCTGCGCGCCAGTCCCGAAGAACTGGCGCAGCACGAAGCGGTGCTGGCGGCCGTGCAAAAGGAAAGCAAGGGCAAATGCCTCTGGCTGGCTGGCGACGCCCTGCCCTAGGCGAGGCGAAACATTGCTAGACTACGGTCGTACCGTTCGCCGCCGGGCTGGTTCGCGGCGGCGGCTCTGTCTTCTTCCGGCAACGGAAGCCGCTGTTATTTGACACACTCCTGGAGATTGAACATGACCCTATCGATGTACGAAGCGAGCGCCCCGTGTTTTGTCAGCATGCTGCGCAATCTTGATGGCATCCTCGGCAAGGCGCAGGCGCATGCCGTGGCGAAGAAGATCGAGCCGTCCGTGCTGCTCACGGCGCGACTCTTTCCCGACATGTTTACCTTCGTTCGCCAGGTGCAGATCGCCGCCGACCACGCCAAGGGCGCCGTCGGCCGGCTGGCTGGCGTCGAACTGCCCAAGTACGAGGATAACGAACAGACTTTCGACGAACTGCGCGCGCGCGTCGCCAAGACCATCGCCTTCATCGAAACGATCAAGCCAGGACAGGTCGACGGTTCGGAAGAGCGCGACATCGCGCTCAAGGTCGGCGGCAAGGACATGACTTTCAAGGGTCAAGCCTATCTCGTCGGTTTCGCCTTGCCGAACTTCTATTTTCATCTGGTCACCGCGTACAACATCCTGCGCCACAACGGCGTCGAAATCGGCAAGCGCGATTACGTCACCGCCCCGGTGAGCGAGACCTAGACCACGGCGGAGCATGGGCGCAACGCGCAAGGAACGCGACTCGTTCGGCGACATCGAGGTTCCGGCCGAGCGCTTGTGGGGCGCGCAGACGCAGCGCTCGCTCGAACACTTCGCCATCTCGAGCGAGCGCATGCCGGCGGAAATCATCACCGCTCTCACTGAAATCAAGCGCGCATGCGCGCGCGTCAATTGCCGGCTCGGCCTGCTGCCCGACGACAAGGCCTTGGCCATCGTCGGTGCCGCCGAGGAAGTGCTCGCCGGCCGGCACCCGCAGGAATTCCCCCTCGCGCTCTGGCAGACCGGATCGGGCACGCAGAGCAATATGAACGTGAACGAGGTGCTGGCCAACCGCGCCTCCGAATTGCTTGGCGGCAAGCGCGGCACCAAGCGCCGCGTGCATCCCAACGACGAAGTCAATCTCGGGCAGTCGTCGAACGACGTCTTTCCGACGGCCATGCACCTGGCTGCCGTCGCCGGCATCGGCCAGGCCCTGCTGCCGGCGCTCGCCCGGTTGCGCGCAACGCTGGACGGGAAAGCGGCGGCCTTCGCCGGAATCGTCAAGATCGGCCGCACACACCTGCAGGATGCGACGCCGCTGACGCTGGGCCAGGAATTCTCGGGCTACGTCGCGCAACTCGCCCAGGCCGAAGCGCTGATCAGCGCTGCGCTATCGTGGCTGTACCCGCTGGCCATCGGCGGCACGGCCGTCGGCACCGGCCTCAACACGCACCCCGATTTCGCCGTCGCTGTCGCGGCTGAACTCGCCCGTAGCACGCGACTGCCCTTCACCAGCGCCGCCAACAAGTTCGCCGCGCTGGCGACGCACGACAGCCTCGTTGCCGCGCATGGCGCGCTCAAGGCGCTCGCAGTCGCCCTGTTCAAGATTGCCAACGACATCCGCTGGCTGGCCTCCGGCCCGCGCTCCGGCCTTGGCGAAATCACCATTCCGGAAAACGAGCCGGGCAGCTCGATCATGCCGGGCAAGGTCAACCCGACGCAGTGCGAAGCGCTGACCATGCTCTGCGTCCAGGTCATGGGCAACGACGTGGCGATCGGCATCGCCGGCGCATCCGGAAATTTCGAACTCAATGTCTTCAAGCCGCTGATCGCCCACAACTTCCTGCAAAGCGTGCGGCTGCTCGCCGACGGCATGAGCAGCTTCGAGCGGCATTGCGTGCGCGGCATCGCGGCCGACGAGCAACGCATCGCCGATTTGCTGCAACGCTCGCTGATGCTGGTGACCGCGCTGGTGCCGCACATCGGCTACGACCGGGCCGCCGAGATCGCCAAGCGCGCGCACCATGACGGCAGCACGCTGCGCGAGGCGGCGCTGGCGCTCGGCTACGTCAGCGGGGAGGACTTCGACCGCTGGGTGCAGCCGGCGGCGATGGTGGGCAGCGGCAAGGCGCGCTGAGCTCGCGCCGCCCGCCGCCTGCGCGCAATACGTCACGCCTCGCGAGGCGCTCCCGAGTACCGGAATCCGGATGGCGGCAATACCGTGGTTTGCGTATTTCCCCGAGGACCCTCGCTTCCTAGCATGTAGGCAAACCGATCGCCAGCCCGCCGGATGTTCTTGCAAGCGCAATTGGCGCATCGCAGTGCTTTCTCGCGGAGGGGATGCGTGATGCGTTACAAGGGCATCGAGCTCGACAATGGCCTGGCCGGCGTCATTCGCCACATGAACGCGGTCGAGGAATACCGTGCGGTGCTGCAGAACCTGCAGACGGTCTGGGACAACCTCACCCTGCTCGGCCAGCTTTCCGATACCGGCACCGACATGAGCGGCACGCGCCAGGCGTTCAACCAGCTCACCGGCGTCCTGCTTAACCAGCTCGGTTCCGAAACGCTCAAGAAGTGCGTGCTGGAAATGACCGCCAAGGCCCAGGTGGCGATCGATATCCTGGTGCGCAACCTGTTCGAACGCACCGCCGACATCGGCTTTCTCGCTACCGACGAGGACATCCGCCAATTCGTCAGCAAGGCCGCCGAGTATCGCCACAATATCCACGCCGAACGCGAGCTGCGGCCCTTGTGCGCCAACCTGCGCGCCCGCTTCGCCGAGTATGTCGCGAAATATTCGGTCTATTCCGACATCATACTTCTCGATCTTGAAGGAAGCGTTCTCGTGCGCCTGGACGAGCGCATCGACGTTCGCCAGACTTCGAGACCCTTGCTCGCCGCCGCCCTGAACACGAACGGCGCTTACGTCGAAACCTACGGTCATCTGGACCTGCTCCCCGAGCTCAGGCAGGCGCTCGTCTACTCCTACCGCGTCACCGACGAGAACGGCGCCGCGATCGGCGTCCTCTGTCTCTGCTTCCGCTTCGAGAACGAGATGGAACGGATCTTCGCCAACCTCGCCGCGCCCGACGACTGGTCGGTGATCCTGCTGCTCGATGCCGAAGGCCGGGTCATCGCCAGCTCCGACGCCTTCCACATTCCGCTCGGCGCCTGCGTCGAGCGCGTCAGCGGCGACGACTACCGCATCGTTCGCTTCTCCGGTCGCGAGTACCTGTCGATCACGCGCGCCACGCAC
Source organism: uncultured beta proteobacterium (assembly GCA_903917505.1). The sequence goes on from CAIXAY010000052.1 coordinate 4,965, forward strand.
GGCTACCAGGGTTACATGGGGCCGGGCTGGTACGGCCACGTGATGCTGCCGGTGCAGCACGCTTTCAACAAGGACGCCTCGGAGATGCTCAAGGGCATCGATGCCGAGCTGCTCGATGCGGTCATGGACAGCCCCTCGCTGTTCGGCGAAGCGCTGCGCAACATCCCGCTCCAAGCCGATCACATCCAGCGCGACCTCAACCGCTCGGTGTGGAACGGCAATGTGCGCCAGAGTTCGGCGCGGCGCGCCCTCAATCCCTCGTTTTCGAAAATCCTGCTCTGGGAAATCAGCAACACCGGCAGCCGCACCAAGGACGTCTTCGCCCGCTCGATCGCCGACCTGCACGAAACCGTGGTCTCGGCCATCCTGCAGGACAGCCGTTTCCTGGCCTCGCTGTCGGTCGACATCATGGACCGCAACCTGTACGAGCGCGCCAACGACTGCCGCTGGTGGGCCCTGACCTCGGCCTTCCGGCAGATCCTGGCGGCACCCGAAATGCCCGCCGACGGCGCCGAGCCGATGACGAGCATCCTGCAGACGATCAACGGCCTGTACACCGTCTATTACAACCTCCTCGTTTTCGATACCCATGGCCGCGTGCTCGCCGTATCGCAGTCCGGCGAAGCCGAGTGGGTCGGCAAGGTGGTGCATGAAGACTGGGTCAGGCACGTGCTGGCGCTTCCCGACTCGCAGGGTTATGCGGTTTCGGATTTCGCGCCGACGCCGCTCTACGGCAATCGCCACACCTACATCTACGGCGCGGCGATCCGCTCGCCGGACGGCCAGCGCGTCGTCGGCGGCGTCGGCATCGTCTTCGACAGCGAGCCGCAGTTCGCCGCGATGCTGAAGGACGCCCTGCCGCGCAACCAACAGGGCGAAATTCCCGCCGGCTGTTTCGGCGCTTTCGTCGACGCGGCCGGCGTGCTGATCGCCAGCACCGATGCCCGCTATTCTCCGGGCGCCAGGCTGCCGATCGATGCCGGCTATTTCGCCCTCTCGCCCGGCACCGACCGCACCGGAATCATCGCGCTCGACGGCAGCTATTTCGCCCTCGGTGCGCGCATGTCATCGGGCTATCGCGAATACAAGGACGCGCACGACGCCTATCGCAACGAGGTCATCGCGCTGGTGTTCATCCCGCTGTGCGACGCGATCGCCAGCCGCAAACCGGTCGCCGTGGCGCCGCTGGCGATCAGTTCGGACCGCGGCGGCGACGGCGAGACCGTCGAAATCGCCACCTTCCACGTCGGTCAGACCTGGTTCGGCCTGCGCTCGACGCAGGTGATCGAGGCGGTCAATTACAATGGCATGACGCCGGTGCCGGGCGCCGGCAAGGATCTGGCCGGCTACCTGATGTGTCACGGCGTGCCGATCCCGGTCTTCGACCTGCATGCGATCGCCAATGCCGGCCCGCGCCAGGAAAACCTCGAGCGCCAGGTCATCCTGGTGCGCCGGAGCGAGAATTTGCGCTTCGGCATCGTCGCCGACGGGCTCGGCGAGATTCCCGAGATCCTCGCCGCGCGCCTGCAAGCGCTGCCGGGACTGCTGGCCGGCGGCAACGTGCTGGCCGAGGCCATCGTCAGTTCCGACTCGCCCGAGAAGGAAAAGCTGCTCGTCGTGCTCAGCGTCGAGCGCATCGCCAGCCGGCTGGTTACGTCGGCGGGCGAGCAGACCGGCACGATGGCCGTCGTTCCCGGCCGCGAGCTCTTGAACAGCGTGCGCAACGGCACGAGCCGCTGACGCGTTCAGGCGTTTCTACGCCGCGCCCTGCGTGCAGGGTTCAATCAACTCCGGTCCCTCGTTGGCCGCATTGCCGACGCGCTTGTCGACCGGATGAAAGGCGATCGCGGCCGGCGTGGCCGCTTGCAACAAGCCGCGCACCGTCGCCGCATCAGTGAGCCCGGGGTGCAGCCAGGCGGCATGGCGGTCCCGGGGCAGCAGCAAGGGCATCCGGTCATGGACGCCGGCCACGGCGGCGTCGGGTTCGCCGACGATGATGGTGCACGATTCGATCGCTTGATCGTCGCCCTGCCAGCGATCCCACAGCCCGGCGAAGGCCAGCAGCGAATTGTCGGCGGCGTGAAAGTACCAGGGCTGCTTGCCGCCGGCAAGCTGCTGCCATTCGTACCAGCCGCGCGCCGGGATCAGGCAGCGCCTGCGCTTGAACGGCTCGCGAAAGCTCGCGCTGCTGGCGACACTCTCGACGCGCGCATTGAAGGTCGCGTACTTGATGCGCGCTTCCTTCGACCAGAAAGGCAGCAGCCACCACTGCATGTCGGTGAGTTCGAGCACGCCATCGGCGTCGGCGCGCAGCACCGGCACGTGGTTTTGCGCGTTGCCCTGCTGCGGCGCAACGTTGAAACGCGCCGCGCGGACGCGCGCGTAGGGACTACGCCAGTTGTGCCGGCCGATATGCCAGAAGGCCTCGATTTCGGCTTCGCCGGGGGCGACGTAACGTCCACACATGGGCACAGAATAACGTATTTGTGATCGGGTGACGACAGCAAGCGGGGCCGATTGCGGCCATCGGATATATGCGTTTAGCATCGTTACCAGGAGGCGGAATTTACACCGTCGTCCCGGCGAAAGCCGGGACCCAGTAACTGCGCCGAAAGAACTGGATCCCGGCTTTCGCCGGGATGACGCGTCTTTGGAGACTATTTGAAGCTGCCACTCAATGAAAATCGCGGCGGCTGGTCGTCAGTCGCCCGAGCAGTTCGCTGTGGTCCATCAAGCGCTTGGCAATCAGATGAACGACCTCGCCTTCGCGCTGCAAGACGCCGAGGACGCCGAGCAGCCTTGCCGACAGCAACTCGCGGCGCTGGCTCTCGGCAAGCCTCGGATGCACGATGACGTTGGCAAGTCCGGTCTCGTCCTCGAGGGTCAGGAAGACGACACCGCTGGCCGTTCCCGGACGCTGCCGGCAGGTCACGATGCCGGCGCAGCGCGCCGGGCAATTGTTGGAGAGGCCGCGCAGGGCGGCGGCAGTGCAGTAGCGCCGCTGTTCGAGCAGCGGGCGCAGAAGGCTCAGGGGATGGCGGCCTAGCGTCAGGTTCAGCGTGGCGTAATCGGCGACGAGTTCCTCGCCCTCCGCCGGTGCGGCCAGCATCGGCGCTGCTTCGCCGGCCGGCGCGGCGAACAGCAGATCGCGCTGCAGCGGCACGCCGGCCGCGGCCCAGGCCGCCTGGCGGCGATGCCCGGCGAGCGTCGCCAGCGCCCCCGCCGCCGCCAGCCTGTCAATGTCGTCGCGGCCGAGCGCGGCGCGCCGGGCCAGGTCGGCGACATCACGATAGGGGCGCGCCGCGGCGATGCGCGCGCCGGCATCCTGCCCCAGGCCGTTGATCTGCTGCAGCCCGAGGCGAACGCCGCCGGCAGCGGTCACGGCCGCTTCCCAGTCGCTGTGCAGCACATCCGGCGCCCACACTTCGATGCGATGCCGGCGCGCGTCCTGCACGAGTTGCGAGGCCGAATAAAAACCCATCGGCTGCGCGTTGAGCAGGCCGGCGAGAAACGCCGCCGGCTCATGGCGCTTCAACCAGGCCGAGATGTAGACGAGCAGGGCGAAGCTCGCCGCATGCGATTCGGGAAAGCCGTATTCGCCGAAACCTTCGATCTGGCGAAAAACGGCCTCGGCAAATTCGCGCGTGTACTCGCGCGCCAGCATGCCGTCGATCAGCTTGGCGCGGAATTTCTCGACGCCGCCGCGCCGTTTCCAGGCCGCCATAGAACGCCGCAGCTGGTCGGCCTCGCCGGCCGTAAATCCGGCGGCGACAATGGCCAGCTGCATCACCTGCTCCTGGAAAATCGGCACGCCGAGGGTGCGCTGCAAAACGGACTTGACCGCCGCCGAGGGGTAGGCCTCGGGCTCCAGCCCCTGCCGCCGCCGCAGATAGGGATGAACCATGCCGCCCTGGATAGGCCCCGGCCGGACGATCGCCACTTCGATGACCAGGTCATAAAAACAGCGGGGTTTCAGGCGTGGCAGCATCGACATCTGCGCCCGCGATTCGATCTGGAAAACGCCGACCGTATCGGCGCGGCCTATCATTTCATAGACCGCCGGGTCCTCGCGCGGAATGTCCTGCATGCGGAAGCGATGCCCGTCGCGCCGGGAGATGTCGTCAAGCGCGCGGCGGATGGCCGTGAGCATGCCGAGCGCCAGCACGTCGACTTTCATCAGGCCGAGCGCGTCGATGTCGTCCTTGTCCCACTGGATGATGCTGCGCGCTTCCATCGCCGCGTTCTCGATCGGCACCAGGCGATCGAGGCGGCCGCGGCTGATCACGAAACCGCCGACGTGCTGCGACAGGTGGCGCGGAAAACCCATCAGCTGCCTGGCCAGGAGCAGCCATTTCGCGACGCGTGGACTTTGCGCGTCGAGGCCGACGGCGGCAAAGCGCGCGGGAAGTTCCTCGCGCTGCTCCCACCAGCCGAGTGAGGCGGTCAGCGCGTTGATGCGATCGATGTCGATGCCCAGGGCGCGGCCGCAATCGCGCAGCGCCGAACGCGTCCGGTAACAGATCACGGTGGCCGTCAGCGCCGCGCGTTCGCGCCCGTATTTGGCGTAGATGTACTGGATGACTTCCTCGCGCCGCTGGTGCTCGAAATCGACGTCGATGTCGGGCGGCTCGTTGCGCTCGCGCGAAATGAAACGCTCGAACAGCATGTCCGATTGCGCCGGGTCGACCTCGGTGATGCCGAGCGCGTAGCACACCGCCGAGTTGGCGGCCGAACCCCGGCCCTGGCAGAGAATCGCCTGTTCGCGGGCGAATTTGACGATGTCATAGACGGTGAGGAAGTAGGCTTCATAGCGCATCTCGGCGATCAGCGCGAGTTCGTGCGCGATCTGGCGCAGCACCTTGTCGGCAACGCCGTTCGGGTAACGCACGCCGAGGCCCTTGTCGACTTCGGCCTTGAGGTAGCCGGCCGGCGTCTGGCCGGCGGGAATGACCTCCTCCGGATATTCGTAGCGCAACTCGTCGAGCGAAAAGCTGCACAGCGCAGCAACGCGCAGGGTCTCGGCGAGCAGCTCGGGCGGATAGAGGCGCGCCAGTTGCAGGCGCGTGCGCAAATGCCGCTCGCCGTTGGCAAAGAGCGCCTGGCCGGCGCCATCGACCGAGGTATTGAGGCGCAGCGCGGTCAGCACATCCTGCAAGGGCCGGCGCCCGCGCACATGCATATGCACATCGCCGCAGGCCACCAGCGGCAGGCCGGTTGCCGCCGACAGGGCGCGCAGCCGGCCCAGCCGTTCGCCGTCGTCGGCGAGCAGGTGGCGCTCGCAGGCCAGCCAGCAGCGCCCCGGGAAAACGCCGGCCAGCCACTGCCCTTCGCTCGCCGTCGCCGCCGGCGAGGCGATCCACAAGGCCAGGCAATCGGCGATGCCGCGCGCGAGATCGCCGCGGCTCAGCGTATAGCTGCCCTTCCCGGCGCGCCGCCGGGCGAGGCTGATGATCGCCGAGAGATTGCCGTAACCGGCGCGGTTCTGCGCCAGCAGCACGAGCTTCATGCCGTCCGCAAGAACCATTTCGCTGCCGATCAGCAGCTTGAGCCCGGTCTCCCTGGCCGCCAGATGCGCGCGCACGATGCCGGCGAACGAGCACTCGTCGGTGATCGCCAGCGCCGCGTAACCGAGCGCCTGCGCGCGTTCGACCAGTTCCTCGGCGTGCGAAGCGCCGCGCAGGAAGCTGAAGTTGGACAGGCAGTGCAGTTCGGCGTAAGCCGGCAGCGCGGCACTCATGAAAAGAAACCATGCAGGTACCAGCCGCCCGGTGCGCGGCATTCGCGATAAATCCACAGTGTACCGGCTCGCATTTCCTGGACACGGTTTTGCAACTCAGGCCGCCTTTCGTATGGCATAAGCCTGGCGGGCTTCAAGGGGTGACATGAAGTCCAGTTTTTCCAAACGCCAATGATGATTGTAACGTTCCTTGAAC
>CAIXAY010000053.1 GCA_903917505.1 uncultured beta proteobacterium
CAAATCATCAGGGCCGCGAAATTATTTCTCAATCCTGTATCTCCAGCTTGGCGGCAGGCGCCGTGCGCATTGCCGCAAGTCGTGCAATTGTCGAGGCTCGCCCAGGCCATAGTGCAGGTCGGCGAAATGGCCGGCGGCTTCACGGGCCAGGGCGCCGAATTCCGCGCGCTCGCGCGTCACGCGCAAGGCGAAGGCGAGCGGCCCTTCCCACTCGGCGCGGGCGATGCCGAGCCGCTTGAGCTTGCCGCAAAAGTGCCGCCAGGCGCGCTGCGCGGGCGTCGCCGCTCGCCGCCGGTAGAGCGTCCACAGGGTGACCAGCGCGAGTGCAGCCGCGCTGAACGCGGCCAGCGCGACGGTCATGTCGCGCCAATCCGGTTCGTTCATGCCGAGCCGGCTCAGCACCTCGCGCTGCCGCTGCGGATTGTACCCGAGCACCCACTGATTCCACGCGTTGTTCGCCGCTTCCCAGCGGTCGCGCAGGTCGCGCAGCCAGCCGGCGTCGATGCGCAGCAGCCCCGGCAGCGGATCGCCGGCCGGCAGGGCGGCTTCGATGCCCTGGTCGATGCGCGAGGGCGCGACGGCGCCGGTCGGGTCAACGCGCACCCAGCCTTTTTCCGCGAGCCAGATTTCGGCCCAGGCATGGGCGTCGGACTGGCGCACCGTCAGATAGCCGTCGATCGGATTGATCTCGCCGCCCTGATAGCCGGCGACGACGCGCGCCGGGACGCCGGCGGCGCGCATCAGGAAAACGTAGGCCGAGGCGAAATGTTCGCAAAAGCCGCTCTTGGTATCGAACAGGAAATCATCGACGGCGTTCTCGCCAAGCAGGGGTGGTTGCAGCGTGAATACGAAGTCTTCCTGGCGGAAATAAAGCAGGGCGGCGTTGGAGATCATCTCCGGTGTTTTGAACCTGGCCTGCCAGGCCTGCGCCAGTTCGCGCGCGCGCGGAGTGAGCGCGCGCGGCAGGCGCAGCGCCTGCCGCAGCAAGTCCGGTGCTTCCTGCCGGGCGGCGACGAAATCGACGCCCGAGGTGAAGGCGAAGCGCGCGCGGTTGCGCACCGGTTCGCGCGCGAAAGTTTCGAGCGTCGGCATCAGCGCGCTGTCGTCCGGCAATTTGAGCGGCAGGTCGAGCGGCAGCAGCCAGCGCAGGTTGTGCGGCTCGAGCGTGATCACGTAGCTGTAGCTGCGGCCGCGAAATTCGACCGCCGGCGTTTTGCCGCCGCGTTGCAGGTAAGCCGGGGTGGCGCGCCAGGTCCTGCCGTCGTAGTCGTTGAACACCGGGCCGCGCCAGTAGAGCAGCGATTTCTCCGGCACCTCGCCGGAGAACTGGACACGGAAGGCGATCGCGCCCGACTGGATCAGGTTGTCGAGCGAGCCCGGCGACATCTGGCCCGACAGGCCGGTTAGCCCTGAATAGGCGTCCTGCGGCAGGCCCCAGAGCGGGCCGGCGACGCGCGGAAAAAGCAGGAAGGCGATGAGCATGAAGGGCACGGCCTGGGCGAGCAGCAGCGCCGCGTAGCGCAGGATGACGATGGTTGGCTGGGCGCCGCCGTGCAGGCGGATCAGGGTTGCGGTAAGAAGGGTCGCGGCGGCCAGCAGCCACAGTCCGGTCGGGATGCTTTGCGAATAGAGGTAGTGCGTGAGGAGCAGGAAAAAACCGAGCATGACGACGACCGTGGCATCGCGCCGCGTGCGCATTTCCATCGGTTTGAGGGCGACGAACAGGTAGAGCAGCGCGACGCCGGCATCGCGGCCGAACAGCGTGCGGTACTCCCAGCCGATGCCGGCCAGCCCGGCGACGACGATGAGCGCCAGCAGTCCGCGCGCCGGCAGGGGTTCGTTGCGGTGCCACAGCCAGGCGCGCCACAGCAGGATGGCGCCGACGAGCAGCGTGAGCCAGAGCGGCAGGTGCTCGGCATGCGGTGCCGCCGTCGCCAGGGCGACGGCGAGCAGCCACGCGACGGCGCCATGTTCGAGGGCGGGCTGCGCCGGCTTGTTACTCGCCATAGAGGGCCAGCGCTTCAAGGCAGGCGTCACGATGCGGATGGCCCTGGTCGGGAACTATTGCGCGGCCGGGCAAGCGCAGGCCGTAGCGGATCTGCATCGCCTCGGCGCCGATCACCCAGCCGGCGAGAATCGACAGCTGTGTCTCGAGCGCCATGCCCGGCAGCCGCGACAGGTCGAACCACAGTTCCTCGGCGACGCCGCCGGCGAACTGCTTGATCAACAGCGGCCGGTGCTCGGCATCGCGCGCCACGGCTTTCCAGGCGATGTGCCGCGGCGAGTCGTTCAACTGGCGCAGGCGCAGGCCGGTGAAATCCTCCTGGCCGGCCTCGCCGTGCCGCTGGCCGGTCTGCGCGACGGCGGCGGGCGGCGGCAGCGGCGCCGCCAGCGGCAGCGGATAAACGAGGCAGGAGAGCGCCGGATGCGGGTAACTCCAGGCGCGGAACAGGCCGAGCGGATAGCGCGTCTCCAGGGTGATGCGGCCCGGGTCGAGGCGGCCGCGGCGCGGCGCCGGGCAGGGGATGGCGACCAGCGCCTGGGCACCGGGCGCGACGTCGACGCCGACGCTCTGGTGTCCGCCGAAAGCCAGCGCCAGCGCGCGACGCGCGTGGCGATGCGTGTTTTCGAGGCAGATCTGGAAGTGCGCGACCTCGCCGGCGAACACCGGCTCGGCGCGTCCGGGCGTGAGGCGCAGCGCGATCAGGTTTCTGAAAGTGTGCAGCATCGCCATGACGCCGAGGCCGGCAAGCAGGAAGACCAGCGCGTGGCCGAGGCTGAGGTTGTAGTTGATCGCGCCGAGCAGCATCACGCAGAGAAGCAGGGCGAAGAGCAGGCCGCTCTTCGTCGGCACGATGAAGATGCGCCGCTGACCAAGAACGATTGGTAAGTCTTCGTCACGGCCAAAACGGAACAGCCATTGGCGCAGTGTCGCAACGATGCTCATCAACTCAGCGCGGTGGCGTGGATCAGTTGGGTGATGTCCGCCGGGCGCGCGTGGCTGGCGCTGTTGATCAGGCGCAACCGGTGGCAGGCGACACCGGGCAGGACCGCCTGCACGTCCTCGGGCAGCACCATGCGCCGGCCGTCGATGAAGGCCCAGGCGCGGGCGACTGCGAGCAGCGCCAGCGCGGCGCGCGGACTTAAGCCATGCACGAATTGCGGACTGTTGCGCGTCGCCTCGATCAGCGTCTGCACATAGTCGAGCAGCGGCGCCGAGACGTGCACCGCCGCCGCCTGCCGCTGCAGCGGCGCCAGCTGGTCGGGCGCGAAGCAGGCGGCCAGCGTCGGCAATTGCTCGCGCCGCCCGCCGCCTTCGAGCAGGGCGCGTTCGGCATCATGATCGGGATAGCCCAGCTCGATGCGCACCAGGAAGCGATCGAGCTGCGACTCGGGCAGCGGGAAGGTGCCGATCTGGGTCGACGGATTCTGCGTGGCGATGACGAAAAAGGGTTCGGGCAGCGGCCGCGTCTGCCCGTCGATGGTGACCTGCCGCTCTTCCATCGCCTCGAGCAGCGCGCTTTGCGTTTTCGGCGTCGCCCGGTTGATTTCGTCGGCGAGCAGCACCTGCGAGAACAGCGCGCCGGGGAGGAACTTGAAATCGCTGTGTTCGCGGTCGAAAATAGAAATGCCAATGACATCAGCGGGCAGCATGTCGCTGGTAAACTGGATGCGCGAGAACTGTAGTCCGAGCAGGCGCGCCAGCGTGTGCGCCAGCGTCGTCTTGCCGACGCCCGGCAGGTCTTCGATCAGCAGGTGGCCGCGCGCCAGCAGGCAGGCCAGGGCGAGGCGGATCTGCCCCTCCTTGCCGAGGATGATCTGGTTGGCCGCGGCGATCACCTCGGCGATCGTCGATTCGCGGGCCGGCAGGGCCGTCTGGGTTGATGTCATAATCAAAGTTTTGGGCTGACAATGGGGCGCAAGCGGCGCACTATACGGGCTACTATATCCCGTCTGCCCGACGGCAGGGAGGCCAGAGTGAGCAGCACCGCATTCATCACCCATCGTGATTGCCATTTGCATGACATGGGCTCGCATCATCCGGAGTGTCCGGCGCGCCTCTCTGCGATCAATGATCATTTGATCGCGCAGGGGCTGGATCACTACCTCGCGCATTACGAGGCGCCGCTGGCCAGCTTCGAGCAGTTGCGGCGCGTGCATTCCGCCGCCCACCTCGATCGCCTGAAGCGCAGCTCGCCGGCGCACGGCATCGTCCACCTTGACCCGGATACGGCGATGAACGCGCATACCTGGCAAGCCGCGTTGCGCGCGGCGGGCGCCGGCGTGATGGCCGTCGACCTGGTGATGGCCGGCGAGGTGCAGAACGCCTTTTGCGCCGTGCGGCCGCCCGGGCACCACGCCGAACGGGAGACCGCCATGGGTTTCTGCTTCTTCAACAACATCGCGGTTGCCGCCGCCCATGCCTTGCGGGCGCATGGCTTGTCGCGCGTGGCCATCGTCGATTTCGACGTTCATCACGGCAACGGGACCGAGGATTGTTTCCAGGGCAACGAGCAGGTGCTGATGGTCAGCATCTTCCAGCATCCGTTTTACCCCTATAGCGGAACCGAGTGCAAGGCGAGCAATATGCTCAATGTGCCGCTTCCCGGCGGGTCCGACAGTGACGATTTCCGCCAGGTCGTCTATGATGTGTGGCTGCCGCGGCTGCGCCAGTTCAAGCCCGAGCTGATTCTTGTTTCAGCGGGCTTCGACGCGCATGTCGAGGACGATCTGGGCGGAATGAAACTTTTTGAAATGGATTTCGTCTGGGTGACCGAACAGCTCAAACAGGTCGCTGAAGAATGCGCCCAGGGGCGGATCGTGTCCATGCTCGAAGGCGGCTACGTCATGTCGGCGCTGGCGCGCAGCGTCGCCGCGCATCTGCGGGTGCTGGCCGGCCTTTGATGGAATCATCGCGTGCTGCGCCCGGTCGATTGGCGTGCGGCCGCGTTTTTCATGCCGCCGGGTCCGCCTTCGGTTAAAATTGCAGGATCATTTGTCTGGCACTCTATTCATGAACACAATAACTGGATCTATCGTTGCGTTGGTCACGCCGATGCACGCCGACGGGAGCCTCGATCTGGGCTGCCTGCGCGAGCTCGTAGACTTCCATGTGCGCGAAGGGACCGATGCTATCGTCGTCGTCGGCACCACCGGCGAATCGCCGACCGTCAATGTCGAAGAGCACCATGAACTGATCAAGATCGTCGTCGCCCAGGCCGCCGGCCGCGTTCCGGTGATCGCCGGGACTGGCGCCAATTCGACGGCGGAAGCCATCGAAATGACGCGTTTTGCCAAAGAGGTCGGCGCCGACGCCGCGCTGTCGGTCGTTCCCTATTACAACAAGCCGACGCAGGAAGGCCTCTACCGCCATTTCCGGGCCATTGCCGAGGCGGTGGATATTCCGCTGATTCTCTACAACGTTCCCGGCCGCACGGTGGCCGACCTGGCCAACGAAACGGCCCTGCGCCTGGCGCAGATTCCGAATATCGTCGGCATCAAGGATGCGACCGGAAATATCGATCGCGGCAGCGAGCTGATCGCCCGCGCGCCGGCCGGCTTTGCCGTGTATAGCGGCGACGACCAGAGTGCCTGTGCGCTGTTGCTGATGGGCGGGCAGGGCAATATCTCGGTGGTGGCCAATGTCGCGCCGCGCCTGATGCACGAAATGTGCGTCGCGGCGCTGAAGGGCGATTTGGCGAAAGCGCGCGAGATCAATTTCCGGCTGCTTGGTTTGCATCGCCACCTGTTCTGCGAAGCCAATCCGATCCCGGTCAAGTGGGCCTGCCAGCAACTCGGCTTGATCAAGGAAGGCATCCGTTTGCCATTGACCCCGCTATCGCCGGAGTGCCATGAGCGAGTTCGCGTGGCCATGCACCAGGCCGGTTTGCTGGCTTGATTGAAGATTTTCAGGACGACTCGATGAAATTTGCCGTTTGGCGTTTGACGCCTTGCCTTTTCGCATTGATTCTTGCGGCGTGCAGTTCGCTTGGCTTGGAATCGAAGAAAATTGATTACAAATCCGCCGCCACGGTAAAAGTTCCGACGCTCGAGGTGCCGCCGGATCTGACCTCGCCGGCACGCGATGACCGTTACGCCGTGCCCGATCTCGCCGGCAAGGGGGCGGCGACCTACTCGGCGTATTCCGAGGAGCGCTCGCCGCAGGCGCGCGCGCAGCAATCCAGCGATATTCTGCCGCAGATCGACAAGGCGCATATCCAGCGCGCCGGCAACCAGCGCTGGCTGACCGTTGTCGGCAAGCCCGACCAACTCTGGGATACGATCAAGGAGTTCTGGCAGGAGACCGGATTCCTGATCAAGCTTGAGCTGCGCGAAGCCGGCGTGATGGAAACCGACTGGGCGGAAAACCGCGCCAAGATCGGCGAGGACGGGCTGCGCAACCTGCTCGGCAAGGTCATCGATTCGCTTTATTCGACGGCCGAGCGCGACAAGTTCCGCACGCGCATGGAGCCCGGCACCGAGCCGGGCACGACCGACATTTTCATCAGCCATCGCGGCATGTATGAAATTTATGTTAGCGAAGGGAAGGACCAGACTAAGTGGCAACCGCGCGAGCCGGATCCCGAACTCGAAGCGGAAATGCTGCGCCGGCTGATGGTGCGCTTCGGCAGCGACCAGAAACGCGCCGAGGCCGATATGGCGGCGGCCAGGACAAGCCCGGCCGATCGCGCCAAACTGACACGCAGCAATGACGGCGCAGGGACGCTCGAGGTGCAGGAATCGTTTGATCGCGCCTGGCGCCGCATCGGACTCTCGCTTGATCGCGTCGGCTTCACGGTCGAGGACAGGGATCGCTCGAAGGGCCTGTATTTCGTCCGCTACGTCGATCCGGAACTCGACCAGAAGAAGGACGATGGGTTCATGTCGAAACTCGCTTTCTGGAAGAGTGCCAAGCCTGATGCACAGACGCGCTACCGCATCTTTGTAAAAGATGGTGGGCCGCTGTCGACGGTGCAGGTCCTCTCCGCCGAGGGCGGTGTCGACCAGTCCGAAACGTCGAAGAAGATTCTCAGCCTGCTCTACGATCAGCTGAAGTGATGCGTTTCGCTTCGCTCGGCAGCGGCAGTCGGGGCAACTGCCTGATCGTCGAGGCCGGCGTGACCAAGCTGCTGCTCGATTGCGGTTTCTCGGTGCGCACGACGATTGCGAGGCTCGCGCGCCTGGGCATCGCGCCCGAGGAAATCGACGGGGTGCTGGTGACGCACGAGCACAGCGATCATATCGCCGGCGTTTTCAAATTCGCCAGCCGCTACAAAATTCCGGTCTACCTGACACATGGCACGCGCGACGCCGTGCCTGTTACCG
>CAIXAY010000054.1 GCA_903917505.1 uncultured beta proteobacterium
CTACGCGCTCCTTGCAGCAACCCCGGCGCAACCCCCGTTTCATCCTTCTCTTTCAGCATTTCAAACTCCTTTTTCCAGACACGGTTTTACCCCAAATTCGTGTCCAGAAAAATAGGGGCCGGTTCAGAGCGAACTGACCGCAGTGATGACAAGTGCGCCCGAACCGCGCGATTGGCCACGGCCTTGCGCATGGGCGATCGACATGCAGATCGAACTGATCAGCGTTTGATCGATCAGGATGGTCGCGATCACCACGGCCACGGCGCTCTCGCCAATCAACGCGAGCAGCAGCGGAATCCCCATGAAACCGCTGTTCGAGTATACGGCGGACATCGCGCCGAATGCCGCATCCCTGAGTCCGATACGCTCATTGCGGCTGGCCGCGACAGTCGCCGCGACGAGCAGGACCGAGCAGACGGCATAAAGCAGCATCAAGGGCAGATTGAGCAATTGCGCCAGCGGGATCGCCGCGCCGAAGCGGAAGAGCATGGCCGACAAGGCGAAGTACAGGATGAAGGTGCTCAGTCCGGGAATCGCTTCGAGTTGCAGCAGGCCGCAGCGCGTCGCCAGGTAGCCGCACAGGACCAGCGCAAAAAAGGGGAAGGTGACGGCAAAGATGGCGAGCATCAGCGCTCGCCCTCGACAGGCCGCCTGATCATCGCTGCGGTTCGCGCCGGAACAGCAGCCAGACAATCCCCGCCAGCAACAGCAGGAAACAGAGAGCCGACCAGTTGGCCAGCGAAAGTCCGAGGAAAACCCATTCCTTGTTGGTGCAGAAACCGGTGACCATGAACATTGCCGGCCATTGCACGCCGAGCCAGTTGATCAGCCGCTCGCTCAGCGTCGGGTCGCCGAAACCGCATTCGATGGCCTGTTGCGGTGCGTACTGCATCCAGCTCTGCTGCAGGGCGGCGACCAGGCCGCCGCCGGCCGTCAGGCCGACGAGAACACACCAGACGCGGCGCCAGCCGGGGAAAAGCACGCCGCACAGCGCGAAGAACGCCAGCACCATGTAAATGAGGCGCTGCAGATTGCACAGATGGCAGGGTTGTAGCCGTAAGGCGTCGCCGATGATCAGGCCGGCGGCCAAGAGGCCCAGAGAAGCCACCGCGAGCAGGGCAAAAACGCTGCGCGTTGATAGACGCATGGAAATCCGATCAGCTCAGCGAGTAGCTGCGCAAGCGCAGCGACAGTTGCTGCAATTGCTCGACCCCGGAACTCTCGGCGCGCTGGCACCAGTCCTGCAAGTCCTTGATCAGTTGCTCGCGCGAGGCGTTGGTCCGCACCCACAAGGCCATCAGTTCTTCGCGCATGGCGTAGGCCGTGCGCAGTGCGCTGCTCTGCTTGAGCAGTTGTTCGAAGCGTTCGCGCAAGGCCTCGGGCACGGCGCTGGCGCTGCCGGCAAGACAGCGCTTCAGGCCCCTGAACTGCCCGTGGTTCTGGCGACTGGCCAGTTCCTGCCGGTACATCTTCTTCAGCGATTTCGCGTAGCCCGCGAGAACGTCGTAGCGGTTGGCAATCACCGCCTGCAGGGTATCGAAATCGACGGTAGCGCGCAGTGCGCCGACATGCGGCACCGGCGCCAGCTTCTTGACCTGTGCCAGCCCCAGCGCGACCAGGATGCGGATGTACATCCAGCCGAGATCGAACTCGTACCACTTGTTCGAGAGCTTGGCCGAAGTCGCATAGGTATGGTGATTGTTGTGCAGCTCCTCGCCGCCGATCAGGATTCCGAGCGGAAAGATGTTGGTACTGGCGTCGGGCGAATTGAAATTGCGGTAACCCCAGAAGTGCCTGAGGCCATTGACCACGCCGGCCGCCCAGAACGGAATCCAGGCGACCTGCGCGACCCATATCGCGAGGCCCGCGATCGGGCCGAAGAGCGCTGCGTCGATGGCCAGCATGACGAGGACGCCGAGTTTCTGGTGCGGCGTGTAGAGATGCCGCTCGATCCAGTCGTCCGGCGTCCCGTGCCCGTAGCGTTCCAGCGTTTCCAGGTTGTGCGCTTCCTTGACGTAAAGGAAGACGCCGGCCCACAACACGCGGTTGATGCCGTAGATCTGCGGGCTGTGCGGATCTTCCGGCGTTTCGACCTTGGCGTGATGCTTGCGATGAATCGAAGCCCACTCCTTGGTGCCCATGCCGGTGGTCAGCCACAGCCAGAGGCGGAAGAAGTGCGCGGGCAGCGGATGCAGGTCGAGCGCCCGATGCGCCTGGTGCCGGTGCAGGAAGATGGTGACCGCCGCGATCGTCACGTGGGTCAAGCCCAGCGTCACGAGCACATAAGCCCACCACGGCCAATCAACGAGTCCTGCGTACATACTGCCTCCCCCCAATTCGGTTGATAATTCTAAGCTATTTGTTTGGACAGGGTAAGTTTGCGTTGGGTCACCGAAGCGACAAATAAAGACGCAAATGAGCACCTTTCCGCCGCGCCGTGGCGGGTATTTTTGTGCCGGACGTTTATCCCTGGCCCGCAACCCGTTATCATTGCGCTATGAAAACACGCATCCTGCTGGTTGAAGACGACGAACGCCTCGCCGATCTGACCGCCGAATACCTGCGCAAGAACGACTTCGAAGTCGCCATCGAGGGCCGCGGCGATAGCGCCGAAGCACGCATCCTCAAAGACGACCCGGACCTCGTCATCCTCGATGTCATGCTCCCGGGCAAGGACGGGTTTGAAGTCTGCCGCGCCGTGCGCGGCAGCTACAAGGGCGTCATCCTGATGTTCACCGCGCGCGACGAAGACCTTGACCAGATCCTCGGCCTCGAGCTCGGCGCCGACGACTACATTGCCAAGCCGGTGCAGCCGCGCCTCTTGCTGGCGCGCATCAAGGCCCTGCTGCGCCGGGCGCCGGTGGCCGGCGGCACGACGGGCGAAGGCAGCGACGCGACAGCGCAGCTGGCGTTCGGCAGTTTCCGCATCAGCCAGGCGACGCGCAGCGCCCATCTCGGCGACGAAGCCATCGACCTGACCACGGCCGAATTCGATCTGCTCTGGCTGCTCGCCCGCCACGCCGGCAGCATCCTGTCGCGCGACGACCTGTTGCAGCAATTGCGCGGCATCGGCTTCGACGGCCTCGACCGCTCGATCGACGCGCGCATCTCGCGCCTGCGCCGCAAGCTCGGCGACGACCCGGAGAACCCGACACGCATCAAGACGGTACGCGGCAAAGGCTATCTGTTCAGCAAGCATGACTGGCAATAGCCGCCTGCTCGACATTCTCGGGCGCTACAAGCC
>CAIXAY010000055.1 GCA_903917505.1 uncultured beta proteobacterium
CCGAAGGACATCGGCACCTGGCCGGTCGCGCCGCGCGCGGCGGCCTTGCTCGGCCTTTTCATTGGCATTCTGCTGGCCGGCTGGGGCTTCGACTGGAGCGATCAACTCGACACGCTATCGGCACGGCAACAGGATGAGCAAAAGCTCAAAGACGAGTTTGTCACCAAGAAGACGCAGGCGGTCAATCTCGACTTATACACGCAGCAGTTGAACGAGATCGACCGCTCCTTCGGCGCCCTCTTGAAACAGCTGCCCAACAAGGCCGAGGTCGAATCACTCCTGGTCGAGATCAACCAGTCGGGCATGGGCCGCGGCCTGCAGTTCGAACTCTTCAAGCCAGGCACGGAAGTCGTCAAGGATTTCTACGCCGAGTTGCCGATCAACGTGCGCTTGATCGGGACCTATCACGACTTTGGCGCTTTTGCCGGCGACATCGGCCGCTTGTCGCGCATCGTCACCCTGAACAATATTTCCATTACGGCCAATGCACAGGCCAAGGATGGGGCACTGGTGCTCGATGCCGTGACCAAGACCTTCCGCTATCTCGACGAAGAAGAACTGGCCGCCAAACGGAGGGCTGCTCAGGCGGCCAAGGGTGGCAAGAAATGAAAAGAATCGCGGTCCTGCTGGCAAGCGTAGTGCTGGCCGCCTGCTCGGGCGGCGAACATGAGGATTTGCGCCGGTGGATGAACGACACCGCCAAGGATATCAAGGGCAAGATTCCTCCGCTGCCCGAGGTAAAGCCCTATGAGCCGGTGGCCTATGACACGGGCAATCTGATGGATCCTTTCAAGCCGGCCAAAATCGGCGTCGAGCAGCGCAAGAGCAGCGGCAGCGGTCTGCAGCCGGACATGGACAGGGTGCGCGAACCCCTGGAGGCCTATCCGCTGGAATCGCTCAAGTACGTTGGCGTGATGACCAAAAAGAAGATTTCGTATGCCATCATCCAAGTGGACAATTCCTTGTACCAGGTACGGGCGGGAAACTATATGGGCCAGAATTTCGGCGTCATCACCAAGATTTCGGAATCGGAAGCGACCGTCAAGGAACTCGTTCAGGATTCGGCCGGCGACTGGGTTGAAAGAGAAAGCGCACTGTTGCTGCAAGGCCAGGAGGGGAAGAAATGAAACAAGTCAAACACTGCTTGCTCGCGCTTTTCGGCGGGTTTTTGCTGGTTGCGGCCAACGCACAGGATGCGCGGCCGAACTCGATCGAGACGATTGTCGTTGCGCAACATGCCGGCGTGCTCAATGTCAAACTGACTTTCAAGGAGCCGCTGACGGCAGTACCGGCGGGTTTCAGCATCGCCAAGCCGGCGCGCATAGCGCTTGATTTCCCCAATACCACCAACGGCATTGGCAAGAACAGCCAGACCTACAACGAAGGCGATTTGAAGAGCGTCAACATCGTCCAGGCCGACGACCGCACCCGCCTGGTGTTGAATCTTAACCAGGCGATGACTTACGAATCGACGATAGACGGCTCGACCTTGCTGCTGGCCCTGATTCCGAGCGCCCAGAAAAGCAACCTGACAACACCGGTCGAGCACTTCTCGCAGGCGCCTGCGGCTGCCGCGCCGGTGGCGAACAGCATCCGTGACATCGCATTTCGCCGCGGCAGGGACGGCGAGGCGCGGATCACCGTCGATCTCTCCGATCCCAATGCGGGCATCGACATTCGCCAGCAGGGGCAAAACCTGATCGTCGATTTCGTCAAGGTCGGCGTGCCGGAAGCCCTGCGCAAGCGCCAGGACGTAACCGATTTTGCTACGCCCGTCGTTTCGTTCAGCACCGACCAGCAGGGCCCGAACACGCGCATGACGATCACCCCGCGCGGTCTGTGGGAGCACAACGCTTACCAGACCGACAACCAGTTCGTCATCGAGGTCAAGCCGGTCATCGAGAATCCCAACAAGCTGGTGCAGGGATCGCGCGGCGGCTATCAGGGCGAGAAGCTCTCGCTCAATTTCCAGAACGTCGAAGTGCGGCGCCTGCTGCAGGTGATCGGTGAATTCACCGGCATGAACATGGTCGTCAGCGATTCGGTCGGCGGGGCGATCACGCTGATCCTCAAGGACGTGCCCTGGGATCAGGCGCTCGACATCATCCTGCAGCAAAAAGGCCTCGACATGCGCAAGAACGGCAATGTCATCCTGATTGCGCCGCGTGAGGAAATCGCCACAAAGGAGAAGCTCGAGTTTGAAGCGAAGGGCCAGATCAGCGACCTCGAACCGCTGCGCACCGAAAGCTTCCAGTTGAACTACGTCAAGGCGGCCGACGTGCAAAA
>CAIXAY010000056.1 GCA_903917505.1 uncultured beta proteobacterium
CGGCGGCGGGACGGCCGGCACGCCGCCCTGCCCGCCGCCGCCCGGTCAAACGTCAATGCGGAGAAGATGATGGACGAAAAGACTTCGTCGGCTACGCCGGTCGTCAGCGAAATGCAGGTGATCCCGGTCGCCGGCCAGGACAGCATGCTGCTCAACCTGTGCGGCGCCCATGGCCCCTTCTTCACGCGCAACATCGTCATTCTGAAGGACAGCGCCGGCCGCGTCGGTGTCGGCGAAGTGCCGGGCGGCGAAGGCATCCGCGCGGCGCTCGAACGCTCGATTCCGCTGGTGGTCGACAAGCCGATCGGGCTCTATAACGGCATCCTCAACAGCGTGCGCCGGATGCTCAACGGCGGCGGCAAGGCCGCGCATCAGGCGACGGTGCACCAGGTGAGCTCGGCGGCCGAAGCCGCGGTGCTCAAGCAGCCGCACGAAATCAATCTGCGCATGGACAACGTCATCACCGGCATCGAAGCGGCGCTGCTCGACCTGCTCGGCCAGTTCCTCGAGGTTCCGGTCGCCGCGCTGCTCGGCAACGGCCAGCAACGCGACGCGGTGCGCATGCTCGGCTACCTGTTCTACATCGGCGATCGCGGCAAGACCGACCTGCCCTACCGCGCCGACCGGAGCGCCAGGTGCGAGTGGTACCGCGCGCGCCACGAAGCGGCGATGAGCGCCGAGGCCATCGTGCGCCAGGCCGAAGCGGCGGCCGACCATTACGGCTTTTCCGACTTCAAGCTCAAGGGCGGCGTGATGAGCGGCGCCGACGAAATGGAAGCGATCGCCGGCATCAAGAAGCGCTTCCCGAAAGCTCGCGTCACGCTCGACCCGAATGGCGCCTGGTCGCTCGATGAGGCGATCGCGCTATGCAAGGGCCAGGGCCACATCCTGGCCTACGCCGAGGATCCGTGCGGCCCGGAAGCCGGTTACTCGGGCCGCGAAATCATGGCCGAATTCAAGCGCGCGACCGGCATCCCGACGGCGACCAACATGATCGCCACCGACTGGCGCCAGCTCAACCACTCGCTCAAGCTCGATTCGGTCGACATCCCGCTCGCCGACCCGCATTTCTGGACCATGCAAGGCTCGGTGCGCGTCGCGCAAATGTGCAACGAATTCGGCCTGACCTGGGGCTCGCACTCGAACAATCACTTCGACATTTCGCTGGCCATGTTCACGCACGCGGCAGCGGCGGCGCCGGGCGAGATTACCGCGATCGACACCCACTGGATCTGGCAGGAAGGCCAGGAGCGCCTGACGCGGGAACCGCTGAAAATCGAAAACGGACTCGTGCAGGTGCCGCAAAAGCCGGGGCTCGGCATAGCGCCGGACATGGACCAGATCCGCAAGGCCAACGCGGTCTACCAGAAACTGGGCAGCGGCGCGCGCGACGATGGAATGGCCATGCAGTACCTCGTACCGGGCTGGAAATACGACCCGAAGCAGCCTAGCCTCGGCCGCAAGAAAGCCTGAACTCAAGATTTATGGAAATTCATTGGGGACATTCATGACGCAAGAAAAAACGAACTGCAGCGGCGCTCCGACCATCACCGAACTGCAGGTCATTCCGGTCGCCGGTCAGGACAGCATGGAGCTTAACCTCTCCGGCGCGCACGGTACCTGGTTCACGCGCAACATCGTCATCCTCAAGGACAGCGCCGGCAATACCGGCCTCGGTGAAGTGCCGGGCGGCGAGAAGATCCGTCAGACCATAGAGGATGCCCGTCCGCTGATCGTCGGCAAGACGCTCGGCGAGTGCAACAACATCCTCAACGCCATGCGCAAGACCTTCGCCGACCGCGATTCGGGCGGGCGCGGCCTGCAGACCTTCGACCTGCGCACGACGATTCATGCCCTGACCGCCGTCGAATCGGCGATGCTCGACCTGCTCGGCCAGTTCATGAACGTGCCGGTCGCCGCGCTGCTCGGCGAAGGCATGCAGCGCGACGCCGTCGAAATCCTCGGCTACCTCTTCTACATCGGCGATCGCAAGAAGACCACGCTTCCCTATCGCAGCGAACCGAATGCCGACAACGACTGGTTCCGCCTGCGCAACGAAGAAGCGCTGAGCCCCGAATCCATCGTGCGCCTGGCTGAAGCGACGCACGATCTTTACGGCTTCAACGACTTCAAGCTCAAGGGCGGCGTGCTCTCGGGCGTGGAAGAAATGGAAGCCATCATCGCCCTGCACGAACGTTTCCCGAAAGCGCGCATCACCATCGATCCGAACGGCGCCTGGTCGCTGGCCGAAGCCATCCACCTGTGCCGCGACAAGCACGGCATCCTGGCTTACTGCGAAGACCCCTGCGGTGCCGAGAACGGTTTCTCGGGCCGCGAGGTGATGGCCGAATTCCGCCGCGCCACCGGCCTGCCGACGGCGACCAATATGATCGCCACCGACTGGCGCCAGATGGCGCACTCGATCCAGTTGCAATCGGTCGACATTCCGCTCGCCGATCCGCATTTCTGGACCATGCAGGGCTCGGTGCGCGTGGCGCAGATGTGC
>CAIXAY010000057.1 GCA_903917505.1 uncultured beta proteobacterium
CTCGATCAGCTGCCAGGACAGATCCTGATCGCCGGTGAATGGCGCCAGGGTGGGCAGGCCCCAGCCTTCGTCGGCGTTGTGATACTGCGCCGCGGCGCCGACGGCGAAAGTCGGCATCTTGTCGAGGAAGAAGTTGAGCCCGTGATCGTTGTAGAGAACGATCGCCACATCCGGCTTGACCTCGGCCAGCCACTTGCGCACCGGAATGAAGCCGTCGAAGAAGGGCTTCCAGTAAGGATCCTGCTGCAAGCTCTTGGCGATCGCCCGGCCGATGGCGGGAACGTGCGAAGTGGTGATGGCGCCGACGATTCTGGCCATGATTATTCTCCCGCGGCGACGAGCTTGGCCTGAAACTCGGCCTTCGTCATTCCGGTCTGCTGGGCGCCGATGTCCTGCATGTCGAGCCCGAAAATTCCGGCCAGCTTGGCCAGGTAATAAGCGTTGCCGCCAGCGGCGATCATTTCCAGCACATCGCGCTTACGCACCGCCTCGCGCTGTTCGGCATTGAGGCCGTAGCTCGCGGCATAGGCGTCCTCGTCGCGCAGGAAAGCGGCGCGGTTCTCGGCCGAGTTGAACGAGAAGCACATCTTGTTGAGCGCATAGCCCTTGCGCGCCTGGTGGCCGTCGAAGGGAACGGTGCCGGGGATTTCGCGCTTCGGTTTCACGGTATGCATGTCAGGGCTCCTGATGATTTGCAAGGGGTCATCGATAAATTCCGTCATTCCGGGCTTGACCCGGAATCTGATCGCAGGGAATGCAGAGCCAGTGGGGCACCTCCAGATTCCGGCGTTCGCCGGAATGACGATGTCCGCGGGATGCGGGCATCAATCACTGAAAGGCAGCCCGACGTAGTTCTCGGCCATCGTCGTGCGTCCGGCGACCGAATTCATTACGTAATCGAGTTCCGCTTCGAGCGCTTTCCGGTCGAAGGAATTGGTGTCCGGAAAATTGTGCAGCAGCATGGTCATCCACCACGAGAAGCGCTCCGCTTTCCAGATGCGTTTCAGGCAGCGCTCGGAATAGCGGTCTATGCCTTCGCTGTTGCCGGCGTAGAACTCGATCAGCGCGCGCGACAGGTAGCGCACGTCGGAGGCGGCGAGGTTCAAGCCCTTGGCGCCGGTCGGCGGCACGATGTGGGCGGCGTCGCCGGCGAGGAACATGCGCCCGAAGCGCAGCGGCTCGGCGACGAAGCTGCGCAGCGGCGCGATGCTCTTCTCGATCGACGGCCCGGTGACGAGCGCCGCAGCCGTTTGCGGATCGAGCCGGCGGCGCAGCTCCGCCCAGAATTTCTCGTCGGACCAGTCCTCGACCTTGTCGCTCAACGGGCATTGCAGATAATAGCGGCTGCGCGTATGCGAGCGCATGCTGCACAGCGCGAAGCCGCGCTCGTGCTTGACGTAGATCAGCTCGTCCGAAACCGGCGGCGTATCCGAGAGCAGGCCCAGCCAGCCGAACGGGTAGACGCGCTCGAAGTTGCTGATCGCGTTCTTCGGCACGCTGGCGCGGCAGACGCCGTGGAAGCCGTCGCAGCCGGCGATGAAGTCGCAGCTGATCTCGTGGCGAACGCCGTCCTTGCTGTAGCCGACGCGCGGATGATCGCTGTCGAAGTCATGCACGCTGACGTCCTGTGCCTCGTAGATCGTCGGCAGGCCGGCGCTGTGCCGCGCGTCCATCAGGTCCTTGGTCAGTTCGGTCTGGCCGTACACCATGACCTGCTTGCCGCCGGTCAGCCCGTGCAGGTCGATGCGCTGGCGGGCGCCGTCGATCAGGAGGTCGAAGCCCTTGTGCTGCAAGCCCTCGGCATGCATGCGCTGGCCGACCCCGGCGGCGTCGAGCAGATCGACGGCGACCTGTTCGAGCACGCCGGCGCGAATGCGCCGCAGCACGTAATCGGGGCTGTGCATCTCTACGATGACCGCATCGATGCCGGCCTTGTGCAGCAACTGGCCGAGGATCAAACCCGATGGTCCGGCACCGATGATGGCGACTTGTGCTTTCATGACGTTTCCCCCTGTAGTGTCCGAAGACCCCGTCATTCCGGGCTTGACCCGGAATGACGGCGTTGAAGCAATGCCGATTCCCCTATCCCTGCAATTGCTGCTCGAGCTGGTGCAGCGTGCGGTAGCACGGCAGTACCTGCGCGACGCTGGCGTTGGGCTCGCGCCCTTCGCGTATGGCGGCAATGAACTCGCGGTCCTGCAGCTCGATGCCGTTCATCGACACATCGACCTTCGAGACATCGATCTTTTCGTCCTTGCCGTTCATGAGATCGTCATAGCGCGCGATATAGGTACCGGAATCGCCGATGTAGCGGAAGAAGGTCCCGAGCGGCCCCTCGTTGTTGAATGACAGCGCCAGCGTGCAGATCGCGCCGCTCTCGCTCTTCAGCTGGATCGAGAGGTCCATGGCGATGCCCAGCGTCGGGTGGATCGGCCCCTGCAGCGCGTTGGCGGCGATGATGCGACCGCCGGTCTGGTAGGCGAAGAGGTCGACGGTGTGCGCGGCATGATGCCAGAGCAGGTGGTCGGTCCAGCTGCGCGGCTGGCCAAGCGCATTGATGTTGCTGCGCCGGAAGAAAAAGGTCTGCACGTCCATTTGCTGGATCTTCAGTTCACCGCCGACGACCTTCTTATGCACGTACTGGTGGCTGGGGTTGAAACGGCGCGTATGGCCGACCATGGCGACGAGGCCGCTCTCCTCTTGCGCCGTGAGCACGGCCTGCGCGTCGGCCCAGCCGTCGGCGAGCGGAATCTCGACCATCACGTGCTTGCCGGCGCGCAGGCAGGCGATCGCCTGCGCGGCGTGCATTTGCGTCGGCGTGGCCAGGATGACCGCATCGACATCGGGACGCGCCAGGCTCTCGGCAAAATCGGTCGTGACGTGGCCGATGCCAAAACGCCGCGCGGTTTCCTGCACGCCGTCGGCGGTGCGGCTGATCAGCGAGACCACCTCGACGCCGTCGATCTTCTGCAGCGCTTCGAGGTGCTTGATGCCGAAAGCGCCGGCACCGGCGAGGGCGAGTTTCATGGGTTCTCCAGGATGATGTGGCCGACCGCCGTGTTTGACGCGGGCACGTGGTAGAAGCGGTAGATCTCCTTGGCGTCGGCCGCCAGCGCACCGCGCATGATCAGCCACATGACGAGCTCGATGCCTTCGGAACCGGCTTCGCGCACGTAATCGAGGTGCGGAATGCGTGCCAGCGCCTGCGGGTCGCGCGTCAGGCCGTCGAGGAAAGCGGTGTCGAATGGCCGGTTGATCAGGCCCGCGCGCGGTCCCTGCAGCTGGTGCGACATGCCGCCGGTGCCCCAGACCATCACCTTGAGGTCGGCATCGAAGGACTCGACCGCGCGGCGAATGGCCTGTCCGAGCGCGTAGCAGCGCTTGCCGAGCGGCGGCGGATACTGCACGACGTTCACCGCCAGCGGAATCACCTTGCACGGCCACGCCGCCGGTTGCCCGAACATCAGCGAGAGCGGCACGGTGAGACCGTGGTCGACATCCATCCGGTTGACGATGGTCATGTCGAATTCGTCGAGTATCGTCGCTTGCGCGATATGCCAAGCGAGTTCAGGATGGCCCTCGACGACCGGCACCGGGCGCGGCCCCCAGCCTTCGTCGGCGGGGGCGAAAGACTCGGCGCAGCCGATGGCGAAAGTCGGGATCAGGTCGAGCGAGAACGCCGAGGCGTGGTCGTTGTAGACGAGGATGACGACATCGGGCTTCTGCTCGGCGATCCAGCGCTTGGAGAAGTCATAACCGGCGAAAACCGGCTGCCAGTACGGCTCGTGCGACTTGCCCGAGTCGAGCGCCGCGGCGATGGCCGGCACATGCGAGGTGGCGACGCCGGCCACTATCCTAGCCATGTTTTGCTCCTTCCTGCTTGCTGCGATTCCCGTCGGGCGAGCGGCCGCCGGCGATCATCATCGCGCGGTAGTCGTCCTCGCTCATGCCGGTCATTTTCGAGGCCAGGTATTGAAACGAATGCCCGTCGGTGGCGCCGATCTTGGCCAAGAAATAGATGTTGCCGCCGAGCGCGATCATGCGGTTGTAATCGCGCTCGAGAACCGCCTGGCGCTGCGCTGCGCTCATGCCGAACTGCTCGAGATAGCCGGCCGGGTCGGCCTTGAAGGCCGCACGGTTATCGCTTTTCATCAGCGTCATGCAGAACTGGTTGAGGTGAAAGCCGAGCCGCGATTGCGTGCCGTCGAAGACGACGGTACCCGGAATGTCCTTGAATGCCTCGTTGTAATCGGTCATCGCTTTCAGCTCCAGTACAGACGCATGGGATTGTCGACGAGCAGTTTGCGCTGCAGTTCGGCAGTTGTCGCGATGTGCGGAATGAAATCGACGAGCAGGCCGTCGTCGGGCATGTGGTCCTTGAGATTCGGATGCGGCCAGTCGGTGCCCCACAGCACGCGGTCGGGGAATTCCTCGACGATGCGGCGGGCAAAAGGAATGACGTCGCGGTAGGCGTTGCGCTCACCGTCCAGCGCCTTCGGGCCGCTGATCGACAGGCGTTCCGGGCAGGTCACCTTGGACCAGACATTCTCGTGCTCGCGCATGAGCTTCACGAAGCGCTCGAATTCCGGGCCGTCGACCGGCTTGCTGACGTCGGGGCGCCCGAGGTGGTCGACGACGACGACGGTCGGCAGGGCGGTGAAGAAATCCCAGAGCTCGGGCAGATCGACGGCCTCGAAATAGATCACCACATGCCAGCCGAGCGCCTTGATCCGCGTGGCGATTTCCAGCAGTTCATCGCGCGGCGTGAAATCGACGAGGCGCTTGACGAAATTGAAGCGCACGGCGCGCACGCCGGCCGCGTGAAGGGCAGCGAGTTCGGTGTCGCTGACGCTGCGCCGCACCGTCGCGACGCCGCGCGCCCTGCCCTGCGCGTGCACCAGCGCATCGACCATTGCGCGATTGTCGGCGCCGTGACAGGTCGCCTGGACGACGACGTTGCGCGCGAAGCCGAGGTGGTCGCGCAAGGCGTAAAGCTGTTCCTTGCCGGCGTCGCACGGGGTGTATTTGCGCTCCGGCACATAGGGAAATTCGGCGCCCGGCCCGAACACATGGCAATGCGCATCGACCGCGCCGTCCGGCAGATGGAAGCGCGGTGTCGACGGATTCGCATACCAGTCGAGCCAGCCGGGAGTTTTCTGAAATTCCATGATGCTCCTAAGACTGCAAACAACCACAACGGGCACAACGGACACAACGAGAAACAAGAAACTTGAATTCTTTCTGTTCGATTTTCGTTGTGCTCGTTGTGCTCGTTGTGGTTAATGCCTTTCAATCAACATACTTCAGCCCCGCCCTGGCCAGCGGTTCGCGCATCGCGTACATGTCGAGGCCGAGTTCGCCGGCGGCGAAGCGTTTGCGCTTGTCGGCTTCGTTCGCTTCGCGCGCTTCGGCCGCGTCGGCCACCTGCGCCGCGACCTGGCGC
>CAIXAY010000058.1 GCA_903917505.1 uncultured beta proteobacterium
GCCGCCGCGCGCGGGCACCAGATGGAACTGCTCGCGTCGACCATCGCGCACAGGCCCGACATCCCCGACTTCATCGACAATGCCTTCATGACCGGCCTGTTTTCGCTGCTCGAGATTCTGATCAATTTGCCGATGCCGGAAATTCTCAAGGAACTTCCGCTGCATGACGCCGTGAACGAAGCCCTGCTCGCCTGCGCCAATGGCGGCGAGGCGGGGGACGGTCGCGGCGGCATACTCTGCCAGCTTCTGGCCGCGATTGTCGCCGCCGAGGCGCGCAACTACTCGGGCGCGGAAGCGATTCTCGCGCGCCTGGAAATCAGCCCGGCGGCCTACGCCAAATCGCAGGTTGCCGCCTTGCACTGGGCCAGCCGCATCAACTCCGATTTCGACGAGTGATCGCTGCGCGCAACCGCTTCAGATGGCTGCCGCACCCGGCCCGGCAATCGCTGGCGCCAAAACCCGGTACCGTGATTTCGCCGTCGACCCGCTGATTGACGCGGCACTCCGCGTCGGCATGACGGCGCACTTCGAGCACCCGCACCCCGGGCGCGGCGAGCAGATAGTCGATATGCCAATGCATTTTCTTCGCCGTCGATAAATGACGCTGCACGCGCGCCTCGAAATTGCGCAGCGCGCTGCCCGTGTAGAGATAGACACCGGCGGGAAAATCGAAAATGCCCAGGCGTCCGATGCGCACGCGCAGCGGCCCGGCCACCTCGATCAGCAGCTGGTAGGTGCGCTCAATCGCCACAGAAAGGATTGCTGCGCCGTTCGGCGCCCAGCGTCGACATCGCGCCGTGGCCGGGGATGAAAGCGACATCGTCGCCAAGCGACCAGAGGCGGCCGCGGATCGAAGCCAGCAGGGTTTCGAAATCGCCTTGCGGCAGATCCGTCCGGCCGATCGATCCCTGGAACAGCACGTCGCCGACGATCGCCAGGCGGTCGGCCGCCGCGAAGAAAACCACGTGTCCGGGCGTATGCCCCGGGCAATGCAGCACCTCGAGTTCGAGCTCGCCGAAACGCACCCTGTCGCCCTGCTCCAGCCAGCGATCCGGCGTGAAGGCGCGCACCTTCGGAAAGCCGAACATGCGGCTTTGCTCGGCCAGGCCGTCGATCCAGAACTGGTCCGCGCGCTGCGGCCCTTCGATCGGCAGCGACAGCCGCTCGGCCAGTTCGGCGACCCCGCCGGCATGGTCGATGTGGCCGTGCGTGACCAGGATTTTCTCGAGCAGCAGGCCTTTCTTTTCGACCACGCCCAGAATGCGCGCGATGTCGCCGCCCGGATCGACCACCGCGGCGCGCTGTGTCACATCGCACCACAGCAGGCTGCAGTTCTGCTCGAACGGGGTAACCGGAATGATCTGATATTTTATTGTCATGGCTGGCGGCGGCGCGGTTGATGGCCGCTGGCGGGCGGCCCGGGAGCCAAGCGTACGCGAAGTGGTTTGGCGCGTAAAGCGTGCACGCCGGCGCGCGGTGGCCCCTGGCGAGTAATGCTAAACTGTTCGCCGGGCGTCGTCCCGCTAGGCTTGGCGGCGGCGCGAATCGGCCGACATCCGGAAGGACGAGATGCTATCTGCAAGAATTTTCGCTTCGAGAGCGCTGGCAAAACTCAGCGCACTGTTCGGCCGCGGCATGGTCGTGACGGTCGCGACGATTCTGCTCGCCGGCCTGGCGATCGGCGTCGCCATCTTCGCCTTCGTCAATGCCTCCGCCCCGACCTCCATCACCATCACCAGCGGCCCCGCCGGCAGCGTCTTCGAAAGAAATGCCGAGCGCTACCAGAAGATTCTGGCGCGCCAAGGCGTGACCCTGAAAATCCTTCCTTCGGAGGGATCGATCGAGAACCTCGATCGGCTCAACGATCCGAAGCTCAGTGTCGACGTCGGCTTCGTGCTGGGCGGCGAGGCAAGCAACACCAACATCGGCGAACTCTTTTCGCTCGGCAGCATTTCTTACCAGCCGCTGATGGTCTTCTACCGCGGCGCGCCCAAGAAGCTGCTTTCCGACTTCAAGGGCCAGCGGCTCGACATCGGCCAGGAAGGCAGCGGCACGCACAGCCTGGCGCTCGCCCTGCTCAAGGCCAACGGCATAACGCCCGATGACGGCACGGTCCTGGTCGACGCCGCCGTCGCCGGCGACACCGTGCAATCCCTGCTCGAGAATCGCATCGACGCCCTCTTCGTGATGGGTGATTCGACCTCGACCGAGCTGATGCGCAACCTGCTGCACACGCCCGATATTCGGATCTTCAATTTCACCCAGGCCGATGCCTATGCGCGGCGCATCGTCTATCTGAACAAGCTGGATCTGCCCAAGGGATCGCTCGACTTCGGCAAGGACATCCCGACCGAGGACATCAGCCTGATCGCGCCCACCGTCGAGCTCGTCGCGCGCAAGAGCCTGCACCCGGCGTTGTCCGACGTGCTGCTCGAAGCGGCCAAGGAAGTGCACGGCTCGCCGGGCCTGTTCAAGAAGCGCGGCGAGTTCCCGGCGCCCATCGAACACGAATTTGCCATCAGCCCCGACGCTGCCCGCTTTTATACCTCGGGCAAGAGTTTTCTCTACCGCAACTTCCCCTTCTGGGTGGCCAGCCTGATGGCCCGGACGATCGCCGTCATCCTGCCGCTGGCCTTGCTGCTCATCCCGGCGCTCAAGGTCGTGCCGGCGCTCTACAAGTGGCGGATCCAGTTTCGCATCAGCCGCTGGTACAAGGTCCTGCTGGAACTCGAACGCGACGCGCTGAAACCCTCGGGCCA
>CAIXAY010000059.1 GCA_903917505.1 uncultured beta proteobacterium
CGAGAACTCGGCGACAAAGGCTACCTGCAGCCTGTCCTCGCGCAATTTCTCGAGCATCCGGGCGATGCGCAGATCGGTCTGGGCGTCGGAGAGTTCATTTTCGGAGAGCCAATTGCCGAAGGCTTCGAGGCCTCCGGAAAGCTCGGACCGCCATTGGCTGTAAGCAGCAAAATTTTTGGCAAGCGTCATGTTCAGAAGACTGAAGACAGAGGACAGACGACAGATAATCTAGCACAGAAGACGGAGAACGGAGCAGAGATCAATTTCCGCGCCCGCAGGGCGCGCAAAAATTACTGTCCTCTGTCTTCTGTGCCTTATCTCTGACAGCGCGTGCAATAGAAGGTGCTGCGGCCGGCCTGGCGAATCGCACGCACCGCTGCGCCGCAGCGCGGACAGGGCTCGCCGGCACGATCGTAAACGGCGCAGGACAGCTGGAAAGAGCCGGCGCCGCCGTCGCTATGCACGTAGTCGCGCAGGCTGCTGCCGCCGGCGGCGATGGCGCGCTTGAGCGTGGCGCGGATGGCCGCGGCCAGGGTCCGGCAGCGTTCGCGGCTGATACGCGCGGCGGCGCGCACGGGCGAAATGCCGGCCTTGAACAGGGCTTCGGCGGCGTAGATGTTGCCGATGCCGACGATCCCGTGGCTGTCCATCAGCACCGACTTGATCGGCGCATTGCGCCCGCGCGTGTGCGCGTAGAGCCAGTCTCCGTCGAAAGCCGGAGACAGCGGTTCGATGCCGAGGACGGCGATCAGGCGATGCCGCGCGACGTCTTCGCCTTCGTGCCAGAGCAGCGTTCCGAAACGGCGCGGGTCGCGAAAGCGCAGGGTGGTGCGCGCGAAAACCAGATCGACATGGTCGTGCTTCTGCGCCGGCGTTCCCGGCGCGACGAGGCGCAGGCTGCCCGACATGCCGAGGTGCAGGATCAGCCAGCCGCCGCCGGCGCTGCTTTCGCAGTCGAACAGCAGGTACTTGCCGCGCCGCACGATGGTCGTGACGCGCAGGCCGATGAGCCGCGCGGCGAGGTCGCGGGCGATGGCGTGACGCAGTTTGGGAGCGCGAATCGCGGCGTCGACGATGCCTTGTCCGGCCAGATGCGGCAACAATCCCAGGCGGCTCACTTCGACTTCGGGCAGTTCCGGCATTTGCTGCTGACGTTAAAAGTCCATAACATGCATAAAACGATTATGGCTTAAATGGTTCTAATTCGGCGTGACCCGCTCGACAAATCCAAGGATTCCATGAAATACATACGCTGCACGGTCTTTCTCACGGCGCTCGCTTTCAGTCTGTCGTTGTCGGCCGCCGATCCCGCGGCGCCGGCCAAGAAGCGCGCCGCACCGACGCAGGAGGCCAAGCGCGCGACGCCGCCCGAACTGCGGCCAGGCGACGCGCAAAGCCAGGACCAGGATGCGCAGGCGGTCTATCAGGTCCTGCTCGGTGAAATTGCGCTGCAACGCGGCGATCTCGATTTGGCGAGCACGGCCTACGCCGACCTCGCGGCGCGCACGCGCGACCCGAAGATCTTCTCGCGCGCTGTCGAAGTCGCCGGCTATGCCCGTCGCTTCGATCTGGCGCTGTCCACCGCGCGCTTGTGGGTGGAGACCGAGCCGACCTCGGTCAAGGCGCAGCAGCTCCTGGCCAGCGTGATGATCCTGTCGAACAAGCTCGACGATCTCGCGCCCAGCCTGATCCGCATGCTCGAGGTCGACAAGGAATCGCTCGGCGAAAATCTCCTCGGGCTCAACCGCATGTTGGCCCGCAACCCGGATCGGCAGGCTGTTTTCCACCTCATCGACCAGGTCTGCATGCCCTTCTTCGGCATTGCCGAAGCGCATTACGCGGTGTCCGTGGCAGCTGCCTCGGCCGGCGTGAAGGACAGGGCGCTGGCCGAAGCGCGGCGGGCGCTCGAATTGCGTCCCGACTGGGAAATGGCCGCCCTGTTGCAAGGGCAAATGCTGCTGCGCGAGTCGCCGGCCCAGGCGGTCATCTTCCTGCAGGGTTTCGTCGAGCGCAACCCGGGTGCGCGCGACGCCCAGTTGCAACTGGCGCGGGCGCTGGTCTCCGAGAAACGCTATGCCGAAGCGAAGCGCTATTTCGACCAGTTGCTGATCGACTATCCGGACAACCCGGACATCGTCTACCCGGTCGCGATCCTGGCGCTGCAACAGAACGACAGGGTGCTGGCCGAGGCCCAGTTGAAGCATTTCCTGACCCTGCGCGTCGCCGACAAGAATTACGCCTACTACTATCTCGGACAAATCTGCGAAGACAGCAACCGCAATGCCGAAGCCCTGGCCTATTACGCCTCGGTCAGCGGCGGCGAGCAATACCTGCCGGCGCAAAACCGCCGCGCGCACATCCTCGTCATGCAGGGGCAGCTCGACGCGGCGCGCAAGGTGCTCGCCGAAGCCAACGTCAGCACGGAAGATGATCGCGTGCAAGTCCTGATCATCGAAGCCGGCTTGCTGCGCGACGCCAAGCAGCCGCAAGCGGCTTTCGACCTGCTCGACAAGGCCCTCGCCACGCGTCCCGATCAGCCCGAGCTGCTTTACGAGACCGCCTTGCTCGCCGAGAAACTCGATCGCATGGACATCCTCGAGACGCGCCTGCGCAAGCTCATCGAATTGCGCCCGGACAGCGCCCAGGCTTACAACGCACTCGGTTTCTCGTATGCCGATCGCAATCTGAACCTGCCGGAAGCGCGCCAGCTGATCGAGAAGGCATTGCAGATCTCGCCCGACGATTCATTCATCCTCGACAGCATGGGCTGGGTGCTTTACCGGCAGGGCGACCTGCCGGGCGCGCTGGCGTATCTCGAGCGGGCCTACACGCAGCGCGACGATCCGGAGATCGCGGCGCATCTCGGGGAAGTGCTCTGGGTATTGGGCCGCAAGGATGAAGCGCGCAACA
This sequence comes from uncultured beta proteobacterium, assembly GCA_903917505.1. The sequence goes on from CAIXAY010000059.1 coordinate 2,911, forward strand.
CCCTGCTCGAAGCGCAGCAGAAATTCCCGGCCAACGACGCGCTGGCCGATGCGGTCAAGAAGTACGCACCCTGACGCGAATGCCGCCGATTCCCCGTTTCGCTTGCGCCGGCCGCAATGCCGGATTCTTGCTCGGCATGCTGCTGCTGACCGGCTGCGCCGCCCTGCGCGTAGAGCCCGGCGCCTCGCCGGCGCGTGACGCGCTGTCCGCGTTTTCACTCGAGGGCCGGTTTTCGCTGCGCCAAGAAGAGAAGAATTACTCCGGGCGCTTGAGCTGGCGCCATCAGGGCGCGAACAATGCGCTGATGCTCTCTTCGCCCTTCGGTCAGGGGATCGCCGAGATCACCACTAGCGCGAGCGGCGCGCAGCTGACGACGAGCGAGGGCAAGAAATATTCGGCGGACGACGCCGAAACACTGACCGCGCAAGTCCTCGGCTACCCACTGCCGCTCGCCCTGTTGACCGAGTGGGTGCGCGGCCGCAGCAGCCGCAGCGCGGCGGCCGAGCTCGATGCACAGGGGCGCCTGCGGCATCTGCGCCACGACGACTGGCGCATCGACTATGACTACCTGAACGACGATGCGCAAGCGCCGCCCGCCGCGCTTTTCGCGCGCCGCAGCGACGGCCTCGAACTGCGCCTGCGCATCGACGAGTGGACCGCCCTGGCGGACGCCGCGCCATGACCTCTGCCGCCCGCTGGGACTGGAACAGCGTCTATCCGGCGCCGGCCAAGCTCAATCTTTTTCTGCATGTCGTCGGCCGGCGCGGCGACGGCTACCACCTGCTGCAAACCGTTTTCCGCTTTGTCGATCACGGTGACCGCCTGCGCTTCGCTCCGCGCGACGATGGCGATGTCGTTGTGCTCAATCCGCTGCCCGGCGTCGCGCCGGAAGACGACCTGACCGTGCGCGCGGCGCGGCGCCTGCAGGCGGCGAGCGGCTGCCGCCAGGGCGTTTCCATCAGCCTCGAAAAGCGCCTGCCGCTCGGCGGCGGACTGGGCGGCGGCAGTTCGGACGCGGCGACCGTGCTGCTCGCGCTCAACCATCTCTGGCAGCTGGCCCTGCCGCGCCGGCGCCTGCAGGAAATCGGCCTGGCGCTGGGGGCCGACGTGCCGGTCTTCGTCTTCGGGCGCAACGCCTTTGCCGAGGGCGTCGGCGAGGCTTTGCGCGCGGTCGATATTCCAACGGCCTGGTACGTCGTTCTCGAACCGCCGGTCGCGGTGGCGACCGCAGCGATGTTCGGCGCGCCCGAACTCAAGCGCGACAACGTGGCCATCGCTGCCTCCGATTGGCGGCCGGGCTTCGGCGGCAATGACCTGCAAGCGGTCGCGCTGGCGCGCTTTCCCGCTGTTGCCGAACACTTGCACTGGCTCGCCGCTTTCGGCGACGCACGCATGACCGGCTCGGGCGCCTGTGTCTTCGCGGCGTTTGCGCAGCAGGCCGAAGCCCAGGCCGTCATCGAGAAATTGCCGGCCCGCATGCGCGGCTGGATCGCTGCCGGGCTCGATGGCCATCCGCTGCGCGATCTTGCCACTGACGGGTGACGAACATTGTCGTCCTGGCGCAAGCGACCGGACTGCAGAGCCCGGGACCCAGTGCGCCTTGCAGAGGCCGGAAACTGGCTCTGCATCCCCTTTCGGTCAGATTCCGGCTTGCGCCGCAATGACGATGCTTACCCGCACGGCTGATGACGACGCCAACGACGCCTGCGCAATCCTTCTGGAGCACTCACCCGACCCTGTTTTTTTTGGCCAAAGGACTGTATAATCCGCGCCTCGCTCGCCAGCCTCGTTAGGCGGGCGTCAGCTGGGGAGTCGCCAAGTTGGTTAAGGCACCGGATTTTGATTCCGGCATTCGAAGGTTCGAATCCTTCTTCCCCAGCCATTTCCATTCATCAAGCCGGCAGCTGACTATCCTGCCTGCCGGCAATCGGCGCTTTTCAGCGGGCGCCACGGGACGTGCGATATGGCCTACGACAGCCTGATGGTATTCGCCGGCAACGCCAAC
>CAIXAY010000060.1 GCA_903917505.1 uncultured beta proteobacterium
ATCGCCCGCGCCATGACCGCCGCCGAGAGCGAATGCTTCCAGAAGGCGCGCAGGTCGGTGTGCTTGGTGTGCGAAAAATTGTTGAAGACCTGGAACACCGACTGGCTGATGACCAGGGTCTTGATCATGTCGGCGCCGAGGGTTATCACCGATTGTTCGAGGCCGACCCGGCGGGTGTCGCGGTGATAAGCCGAGCTGTTGGCGACGGCGAGGATCTTGCTGGTCATGCCCGGATCCTGGGCAACGAGTTCGGCCAGCGCGGCCATCCCGACGGCCTCGGTCTGGCATTGCTCGATCAGCTTGAGCAGAATCTGCGGCATCGCCGGAAGACGGGCGACCAGCAAACTGTTGCGGATATCCGAATCAGCCTGAGGCATGGTCATGCGAAGCTGCCGTCATAAAATCCGGGCGTCTGCAAACGCCGGCAAGCGGCGCAATTGCCCGACCCTTCCCGTCCCGGATCATCAACTGCAGGAATCTCCCCTCCTTGTTTTATGCGCTGCTTTCTGCCGTTCGCGTGATGATACAAGAATAGCTCGCCGACAACCAGCATAATGACGGGCCGATCGCCGGTGTGGTTCCAACGGCCTCCGAACGCCGCCCTACTCGCCGGCGCGGCGCAGCGGCGGCCGCTTGCCGATGCGCACGGTGGCGTCGACCAGCGCCTTTTGCCGGCGCAGCTTGAATGCCACCATATCGCCGGGTTTCTGGCGGGCGATCAACTCGAGCATGCCCTGCGGATCGCTGACCGCCTGGCCATCGACGGCGAGCAGGATGTCGCCGGGCTTGATGCCGCCCAGGTCGGCCGGGCTGCCGCGCTGCACGCCGGCGATCAGCGCCCCGTCGACGTCGGGCAGGCCGAAGGACTCGGCGAGTTCGCGGGTGATTTCCTGGGCCTCGACGCCGATCCAGCCGCGCGTCACGGCGCCGTTCTGGATGATCTGCTCCATCACGTTCCTGGCCGTGGACACCGGGATGGCGAAGCCGATGCCGAGCGAGCCGCCGGAGCGCGAATAGATCGCCGTGTTGATGCCGACCAGATTGCCGCTGCTGTCGATCAGGGCGCCGCCCGAGTTGCCCGGGTTGATCGCCGCGTCGGTCTGGATGAAATTTTCGAAGGTGTTGATGCCGAGGTGCGAGCGGCCGAGCGCCGAGACGATGCCCATGGTCACCGTCTGGCCGACGCCGAAGGGATTGCCGATGGCCAGCACGACATCGCCGACGCCGACGTTCTCCATCCGCGCCAGGGTGATGGCCGGCAGCTTGAGCTTTTCCGACTTGTCGGCGGCAATCTGCAGCACCGCGAGATCGGTGTCGGGATCGCCGCCGACCAGGCGCGCCTTGAAATTGCGTCCGTCGTCGAGGGCGATCTCGATCTGGTCTGCGCCCTCGACGACGTGGAAATTGGTCAGGATATAGCCGCTGGCGCTGACGATGACGCCGGAGCCCAGCCCCGATTTCGATTGCCCTTCGCCGTCGGCTTGCGGGCCCTCGCCGAAAAAATGCCGGAACAGCGGGTCGTCGATGAGCGGATGCCGTGGCATCCTGATCTTCTGTGAAGTGAAGATATGCACGACCGAGGGCAGCGCTTTCTTTGCGGCGTCGCGATAGGAGCCGCTGGCGGCCGGCGGCGTTACCCCTTGCGCCGATTCCTGCACCGCCACGACGCTCGTGCCCGGCACTTTTCCCAGCCATTCGGGCTTGAGCGTCGCGATGACAAAGAAAATCGCAAGACTTACGGTGACGCTTTGTGCAAAAATGAACCAAAGTCGGCGCATGGAAAACCGGAGCCCAAAAAATCATGCAACGTGATGAATTGACGCGCTACCTCGACGCACTGCTAGATTCGGCGCGCTTCAGCGATTATTGCCCAAACGGGCTGCAAGTGGAAGGTCGGGGCGAGGTGCGGCGCATCGTCGCCGGAGTGAGCGCCAGCCAGGCGCTGGTTGACGCGGCGATTGCCCGCCATGCCGACGCGCTGCTGGTGCACCACGGCTGGTTCTGGCGCGGCGAGGACAGGCGCGTGACCGGCGTGCGCAAGACGCGCCTGCAATCATTGCTCGCGCATGACATCAGCCTGATCGCCTATCACCTGCCGCTCGATGCGCATGGCGAACTGGGCAACAACGCGCAATTGGCGCGGCATCTGGGCTGGTCCGTCGCCGGGCATTTCGGCGAGCATGATATCGGCTGGCACGGCCGCACGGCGGAAACGATGACGCTCGCTGAACTGTGCACCCGGGTCGCCAGCGAATTTCGCCGCCAGCCGACGGTGATCGGCGACGGCGCGCGCGCGGTGCGCCGCGTCGCCTGGTGCTCGGGCGGCGGCCAGGGCATTTTCTAAGAGGCGCTGGCACAGGGCGTCGACGCCTTTCTTTCCGGCGAGATCGCCGAACAGAACGTGCACCTGGCGCGCGAATCCGGAGTCGCCTATATTGCCGCCGGACACCACGCGACCGAGCGTTACGGCGTGCAGGCACTGGCCGCGCACCTGACCGAGCGCTTCGGCCTCGAGTGCGAGTTCGTCGATATCGACAATCCGGTTTGAGTTTTTTTTCACCACAACGGGCACAACGGTCGCAACGAAATGCAAAGGACAAGATTCCTGATATGTTTTCGTTGTGCCCGTTGTGATCGTTGTGGTTAATTTCCTTTTTGGAGCTTACATGAACTATGTTTTCCCGCCTGCCGCGCAGGTCGTTCTTCCGGTTGCCGGCAGCGATGCGGTGTTCCCGGTGCGTCGCGTCTATTGCGTCGGCCAGAACTACGCCGCGCATTCGGTCGAGATGGGCGTCGATGCGCGCGAGGAGCCCTTCTTTTTCAGCAAGCCGGCCGACGCGCTGGTTCCCGGCGGCGGTGATATCGCCTATCCGCCGATGACCAGCAATCTGCAGCACGAGGTCGAACTCGTCGTCGCGCTCGGCAAAGGCGGTGCGAATATCGCGGTCGAGCAGGCGCTCTCCCATGTGTACGCCTATGCCGTCGGATTCGACCTGACGCGCCGCGATCTGCAGGCCTTCGCCAAGGAAAAGAAGCAGCCGTGGGAGATGGGCAAGGGACTCGATCAGGGCGGGCCGATCAGCGCCCTGGTGCCGGTGGCCAAGGGAGCGCATCCGGCCGGCGGCGCGATCTGGCTCAAGGTCAACGGCGAGTTGCGGCAGAGCGGCGATCTCGCGCAAATGATCTGGAGCGTCGCCGAGATCATCGCCAAGCTTTCAAGCTATGTCCGCCTGGCGCGCGGCGACCTGATCTTCACCGGCACGCCGTCGGGCGTATCCAAGATCGTCCCCGGCGATGCGCTCGAGGGCGGCATTGACGGCATCGG
>CAIXAY010000061.1 GCA_903917505.1 uncultured beta proteobacterium
CCCTGCTCGGCATTCTGCCGGGCGGCGGCGCGACCCTCTCGTCGTTCGCCTCGTACACGATTGAAAAGCGCATCGCCAAGGATCCGTCGCGCTTCGGCAAGGGTGCCATCGAGGGCGTCGCCGGTCCCGAATCGGCCAACAACGCCGGCGCGCAGACTTCGTTCATTCCGATGCTCACGCTCGGCATTCCGTCGAACGCGGTGATGGCGCTGATGGTCGGCGCGCTGATCATTCACGACATCCAGCCCGGCCCGCAAGTGATGACCAACAATCCCGATCTCTTCTGGGGACTGATCGTCAGCATGTGGGTCGGCAACCTGATGCTGGTGATCCTCAACCTGCCGCTGATCGGCATCTGGGTCAAGCTCCTGCGCGTCCCTTACCGGCTGCTCTACCCGATGATCCTGCTAGTGTGCACGATAGGCGCGTACAGCACCAACAACAATATGTTCGACGTCTGGGTGGCGATGGTCTTCGGTCTGCTCGGCTACGTTTTCGTCAAGCTCGGCTGCGAACCGGCGCCGCTCCTGCTCGGCTACATCCTCGGCCCGATGCTCGAGGAAAATCTGCGCCGCGCGCTGGTGCTCTCGCGCGGCGATTTCACCGTGTTCGTTACGCGACCGCTGTCGCTGGTGATGCTGCTGATCGCCGCCGGATTGCTGATCGTCATCGTCGCCCCGGCGATCCGCAAGAAACGCGATACGGTTTTTTCCGAGAGTGACTGAGCTTAGCGCGCAATGAGCCAGATCAGGACCGCCGCCACCTGGTTGCTGCTGCCCGTCGTGTCGCTGCCGGTGGCCTTGCTGCTGCACGGGCAGGGCCTGCCCGCCGCTTTCCTGGTCGGGCCGATGCTGTGCGGCATCGCGTTCAGCGTCGCCGGCGCCGGCCTGGCCTTGCCGCGCAAGTTCTTCGTCGGCGCGCAGGCGCTGATCGGTTGCGCGGTCGCCGAAAGCATCACCGCGACCATCGTCGTCACCATCGCCAGGGATTGGGCGATCATGTGCCTGGTCGTCGCGAGCACCTTGCTGGCCGGCTTGATCGTCGGCTGGACGCTGGTGAAATTCCGCACCCTGCCCGGCACAACGGCCGCCTGGGGATCGACGCCGGGCGGCGCGTCGGCGATGGTGGCGATGGCCGAAGCCTACGGCGCCGATGTGCGCCTAGTCGCGTTGATGCAATACCTGCGCGTGCTGATCGTGGTCCTGACCGCATCGACGGTCGCCCACTTCCTGCTGGCCTCGGCGCCGGCCGTCGTCGCGCGGCCGCCGCGCTCCCTCGCGTTCGGCCCCTGGCTGCCGGTGCTCGTCACCCTCGCCCTGGCCGCGGCCGGCGTCCTGCTGACCCGCTACCTGCGCATCCCGGCCGGCGCCATTCTGCTGCCGATCGTCATCGGCGGCGCCTTGCATGCGACCGGTCTGCTCACCGTGCACCAGCCGTTCTGGATGCAGGCCGCCGGGGCGACTTTGCTCGGCTGGTATGTCGGCCTCGGTTTCAACCGTCGCCTGCTGATTTCGGCGTTCCGCCTACTGCCCCGGCTCTTGTTGTCGGCGGTGTTTCTGATCGCGCTGTGCGGCCTTTCGGCCGCGCTGCTCGTGCACTTCCTGCACACCGATCCGCTCACCGCCTACCTGGCGACCAGCCCGGGCGGGCTCGATTCGATGATCCTGATCGCCATCGGCAGCCAGTCCGACGTCCCCTTCGTGGTCGCCGCGCAAACCCTGCGCCTGTTTGTCGTCATCCTGACCGGCCCGGCGATCGCCCGTTTCATTTGCCGCCATGCATAAGCGCTAAACTAGCGGCGTCATAAACTGGAGGATAAATCATGCGCTATCGATTGCTCGGCCGCACCGGCCTTTATGTTTCCGAACTGTGCCTGGGAACCATGACCTTCGGCGAGAGCGAGGGATTCTGGAAATTGATGGCCGGCGTCGGCCAGCAGGGGGCGACCGCGCTGGTCAAGCAGGCCTTCGACGCCGGCGTCAATTTCATCGATACGGCCAACGTCTATTCGTTCGGCGAGTCGGAAATAATCACCGGCAACGCGATCAAGTCGCTCGGCCTGCACCGCGACGAGATCGTCGTGGCGACCAAGGCCACCGGCGTCATGAGCGAAGCGCCGGTCAATGCGCGCGGGCAATCGCGTTACCACCTGATGAACGAGGTCGATGCAAGCCTGAAGCGCCTGCAACTCGAGCACATCGACCTCTACCAGCTGCACGGTTTCGATCCGCTGACGCCGCTCGACGAAGCGCTGTCCACCCTCAACGACCTGGTGCGCTCGGGCAAGGTGCGCTACATCGGCCTGTGCAATATGGCCGCGTGGCAGATCATGAAGGCGCTGGCCATTTCGGAAAAGAATCGCTGGACGCGCTTTGAAAGCGTGCAGGCCTACTACACCCTGGCCGGGCGCGACCTCGAGCGCGAAGTGTTTCCGCTGCTGCAGGATCAGCAGCTCGGCCTGATGGTCTGGAGCCCGCTAGCCGGCGGTCTGCTGAGCGGCAAGTTTGCGCCGGACGGCCAGGGTCCCGCCGGTGCGCGCCGCGCGAGTTTCGACTTTCCC
>CAIXAY010000062.1 GCA_903917505.1 uncultured beta proteobacterium
GCGTGGTCATGACGCTCTCCGACATCACGGCGCGGCGGCGCGCCGAAGAACAACTGAAGCTCGCTTTCGAGGCCATCAAATGCAGCGGCGAGGGCATCCTGGTGACCGATGCGGAGCGGCGCATCATTTCGGTCAATCCCGCTTTCGAGGCGGTGACCGGTTTTGCCGCCGCGGAGCTGCTCGGAAAGACGCCAACCTGCGTCGCCTCGGAGCGCTGTGACGAGCGCTTTTACAGCGCCATGGATAAAGTGCTCGAGAGGACGGGCCATTGGCAGGGCGAAGTCTGGAATCAGCGCAAGGACGGCGAGGTGTATCCGGAATGGCTCGGTGTTTCGGCGGTGCGCGGCGACGATGGCCGGCCGAAAAACTATGTCTACATTTTCTCCGACATGACCGAGCGCAAGGATGCGCAACAGCGCATCGAGTTTCTCGCACACCACGATCCCCTGACCGGCTTGCCCAACCGGCTGCTGCTGCGCGACCGTGTCGAGCAGGCGCGGACGCTGGCCGGCCGCCTGCAGAGCCGCGTCGCGCTGCTCTTCCTCGACCTCGACCATTTCAAGACGATCAACGATTCACTTGGCCACCCGGTCGGGGACGAATTGCTCAAGGCCATCGTCGAGCGCTTGAAGAACTGCGTGCGCGAGTCCGACACGATCAGCCGGCAGGGCGGTGACGAGTTCATCATTCTGCTCAACGACGTGCGCGACAGCGAAGCGGTGGCGCGCGTGGCCGACAAGATCCAGCAGCGCATGGCCGAGCCCTTCCTGCTTGGCAATCATTCGCTGAACAGCACCTTCTCGATCGGCATCGCGCTCTATCCCGATGACGGCGAGGACTTCGACAGCCTGCTGCAAAAGGCCGACACGGCGATGTATCACGCCAAGGAGTCCGGCCGCAACAACCATCGCTTCTTCACCGCGCAGATGAACCTGCAGGTCGTCGAGCACATGACCCTGCAGACGCAGCTGCGGCTGGCCCTGGAGAATCGCGAATTCGTCCTGCATTACCAGCCGCAGATGGATCTCAATGACGGCAAGATCTACGGCGTCGAGGCGCTGATCCGCTGGAACAGTCCGGAAATGGGCCTGGTCGAGCCGGGCAAGTTCATCGAGGTCGCCGAGGATTCCGGCCTGATCGTGCAAATCGGCGCCTGGGTGTTGAACGAAGCCTGCCGGCAGGCGCGCGCCTGGCAGAATGCCGGCTTGCCGCCCTTCGTCGTCGCCGTCAACCTTTCGGCCGTGCAGTTCAAGCGCCTCGACCTCGTGGCGACCGTGATCAACGCGCTGGTGCTCTCGGACCTGGACGCGCAATGGCTGGAGCTTGAACTGACCGAGTCGATCCTGATCCAGGACGCCGAGGCGACCCTTGATGCGGTGCGCCGCCTGAAAGCGCTTGGCGTCAAATTGTCGGTCGATGACTTCGGCACCGGTTACTCGAGCCTCACTTACCTCAAACGTTTCGCCGTCGACAAGCTGAAGATCGACCAGTCCTTCGTGCGTGACCTGGCGACCGATCCGGACGATGCGGCGATTGTCCGCGCGATCATCCAGATGGCGCGCAGCCTGAAGCTCAAGACCATCGCCGAGGGCGTCGAAAGCGAACAGCTGATCGGCATGCTGCAAGCCTTTCAGTGCGACGAGATCCAGGGCTACTGGTTCGCGCGGCCGATGCCGGCCGACGAGCTCGCGACTTTTTTCCGCCAGCACCAAAGCAAGCGCCTGCAGCGCGGCGTCATGGCGGGTTCAATGTAACGGGCCCGCTTGCAAGTCGGGCCTGTCCTTTCAAACAAGGCCGCGAAGCCAGCTACACGAGGTCGACGCGCATCTTGTGATCCTTCGTTTCCGTGATGAACAGCGTGCCGATGTGATAGGGCAAGGACATCGAGGCATAGCGGCTGCGCGCCGGGAACGGCTCGACGAGGAATGCCGCGATCGGCCCGTATACCATGGTGACGTGAAGGACCATGATCACCAAGATCAGCTCGGTCATCGCCCAATCGACCTGCGCCTTGTCGGCGCCGTTCGGGAAGCCGGCATCCGGGCGCGGAAAGCGAGCGGGCTGTCGCCCCCCCGCCAACAGCGCGCTAGAGATCGAGGCGAACTTTGTGGTGCTGGGTTTCCTTGACGAACAGACTGCCGATCAAGACGGTCGCGGCGGCGACGACGATCGGGTACCACAGGCCATCGTAGATATCCCCGGACGCAGCGACCATCGCCGTCGCGAGCAGCGGCAACAGGCCACCGAACCAGCCATTGCCGATATGGTACGGCAATGACATCGACGTATAGCGGACGCGGGCCCGGAACAGCTCGACGAGAAATGCCGCGATCGGGCCGTACACCATGGTCACGTAAATGACCATGACGACGAGAATCAACTCGGCCATCACCCAGTTAACATGGGCTTTGTCGGCGCTCGCCGGAAAGCCGGCGGCTTTGAGCGTATCGGCGTAGACCTTGGCGTCGAAGCCCTTGAGCTCGACCTCGCCGATGCGGGTGACGACGGTGTCAAGGCTGCCACGGGGCAGCAGGATCGACTTGAACGAGATGCCCTGTTCGGTCAGGAAGTCCTTGGCTTTGTCGCAGTCGCTGAACTCGGTCAAGGCGGTGACGAAGACATGGAAGTTGCATCGGTTCGACGCCATGACGATCGGCGTCTTTGCCGTCGCCGCTTCGAGCGCCGGGTTAACATAATGGGTGAGCCCGGCGAACAAAGGAAAATAGGTGAGGGCGGCAAGAAAACAGCCGGCCAGGATGATCTTCAGGCGACCTATTCGACGATCCGACAGCCAGCCGAAGAAAATGAAGAAAGGTGCGCCGATCAGCAGCGAAACGGCGACCAGGCTATAGGCGCTGGCGTAATCGAGCTTCAAGGTGATGGTCAGAAAGAACAGCGCGTAGAACTGGCCCGTGTACCACACCACGCCCTGGCCGGCGGTCGCCCCGAACAGCGCGAGCAGGACGACCTTGTTGTTTTGCCAATAGCCAAAACTCTCGCCGAGCGGCGCTTTCGAGGCCTCGCCCTGGTTCTTGATCGTTTTGAACACCGGCGATTCTTCAAGCCTGAGCTGGATATAGACCGAGAAAGCGAGCAGGACGATCGAGATCAGAAACGGAATGCGCCAGCCCCACTCGGCGAATTCTTTGGCGGGAAGGCTGCTGCGGCAAATCAGGATAACGATCAGCGCCAGGAAAAAGCCGAGCGTTGCCGTGGTCTGTATCCACGCCGTGTCATAGCCGCGCCTATCTTCCCCGGCATGCTCGGCGACATAGGTCGCCGCGCCGCCGTATTCGCCACCGAGCGCCAAACCCTGCACCAGGCGCAGGAGGACGAGCAGGTCCGGCGCCGCCCAGCCGACCGAGGCGTAGGTCGGCAGCAGGCCGACCGCGAAAGTCGATGCGCCCATGCACAGGATGGTCAGCAAAAAGGTGTACTTGCGGCCGACCATGTCGCCGAGGCGGCCAAAGACCAGGGCGCCGAAGGGGCGCACGAGGAAACCGGCGGCATAGGTGGCGAAAGCGGAAAGCAGGGCCGCGGTATCGTTGCCTTGAGGGAAGAACAGCGTGGCGAAGAAGGGTGCCAGAATGGCGTAAAGATAGAAGTCATACCATTCGAACACCGTACCGAGTGAAGACGCGAAAATGACGCGCTTTTCTTCGGGCTTAAAGTCGTCTGCTCGCGGGCTTTGTTGATTCACTTCCCCTTGCGTTAAGGATGGCATGCTTGGGCTCCCTTGTAGGCCGACCGTTGTGATGACACAGGCATATAAAGAACCGTTTAGACGCATCAGCAGGCGGTGAGTTCCGGCCGGCGGTCAAGGGGTCATGGAACGGGAATGCGGCGCCGCGCGGCCGCGAATTCAGTCATTCGCGGGCCTGCAGCGCCAAGCGGTCAAGCCGCGTGGCGGAAAACGCCGGCCTCGCTGACCATCGCGTCGAGCCGCATATCGTGCGCTTGCGGACCGATCGAATCGACGCGCGCCAGTTCGAAACCGACGCCGATGGCCAGCGGCGCGGGTTTGAGCACCGCCAGCGTACGGTCGAAGAAACCGCCGCCGTAGCCAATGCGGTAACCGGCGGCATCGAAGGCATTGACCGGCAAGAGCAGCGCTTGCGGCAAGAGAAATTCACCGGACTCCGGGGTGGGAATGCCGTAGCGGTCGACGCGCAGGCGGGTGTCTGGCGTCCAGGCGCGGAAAACGAGCGGGCTGTCGACTTCGACAACGACCGGCAGCAGCGCCACGAAACCCGGGTCGCCTGCGGCGAGCCACGAGGCGAGCAGCGGCCGCAGATCCGGCTCGTTCTTTACCGGCCAGCAAAAGCCGACGCGCATTTGCGCCAGTTGCGGGAAGCTTTCGCGCAGGTGTTCGCAGACGCTTGCCGACAATTTGGCGCAGTCGTCAACCGACAGCGCCATGCGCCGTTCGACGAATTGCCGGCGCAGCGCGCGGCGATCGTGCTCAGGCGTTTCGGCTTTGCTGTCCGGCCGCGCATCAGGCCTCAAGTCGGCGCTCATGTGGTATGCTCAAAGGCAGTGTTTACGGGTATCTCAGCTTATCATGAAGTTTCGCTTCCTGGTTTTCCTCCTGGTCTTTCCCTGGTTTGCCCTGGCCGCCGCCGGCGCGCTGACGGCCGACGAGCGCTTTCTTGCCGCGCGCGACGCCGCCCATGCCGGCGACCGTGCCAGGCTCGAGCGGATCGCGACGGAATTGAAGGGTTACGAACTCGAATCCTACCTCGAGTACTGGCAGTTGCAGCCGACGCTGGATAGCGCGGATCCGGCGACGATCAAGGCTTTCCTGGCGCGCAACGAGAAAAGCTATCTTGCCGAAAGGCTGCGCGCCGAGTGGCTCAAGCAATTGGGCAAAAGGGGGCAGTGGGCCGACTTCGATGCCGAGTACCCGGCGCTGGTGCAAGCCGATCAGGAACTCGCCTGTTATGCCCTGCAAAGGCGCTATGCGCAGGGCGATAGCGGCGTGCTCGACGAAGCGATGGCCCTCTGGCTGAGGCTGATGGAGCCGCCCGATTCGTGCTATCCGCTGCTCGAAGCGCTGATCATCGAAAAGCGTGTGCTGGCCGATGGCGTGTGGGAGCGCATCCGCCGCCTCTTCGAGGCCAACAAGCTGGCCGTTGCGCGCTACACGATGAACTACCTGCCGGCCAGCCAGACGCCGAGTGCTGCCGTCGCCTCGGCGGTGATCGACAAGCCGCTGCCGTGGCTCGTCAAGCTGCCGGGCAACCTCGCCGGCAGCCGGATGAATCGCGAACTCGCGGCGCTGGCGATCAGCCGCATCGCGCGCAACGATCCGTACATGGCCTACGAGCGCCTGGGCAAGATTGAGAACCAGCTGCAGGCCGGCGAAAGAGGCTGGGCATGGAGCCAGATCGGCTGGCAGGCGGCGCAGCAGCATCTGCCGCAGGCGCTCGAGTGGTACCGTCGCGCCGGCGATGCGCCGCTCTCCGACGAGCCGGCGCAGTGGAAGGTGCGCGCCGCGCTGCGCGCCCAAGACTGGGGGATGGTCCGGGCGACGATAGAAAAGATGCCGCCGGCGCTCGCCGAACAGCCGGTCTGGGCCTACTGGCTGGGGCGCGCCTACCGTGCCGGCGGCCGCGTCGAGGATGCCGACAAACTCTTCGCCAGAATTGCCGGGCAGCCGAATTTCTACGGCAACCTCGCCGACGAGGAGCTGGGCCGGATCATCGCCACGCCGCCCCGGGCGGCGCCGCCGACGCGCGAGGAGATCGCCCAGATGGCCGCCCATGCGGGCCTGCAGCGCGCCCTCGCGCTCTATCGCGTCGGCCTGCGCAGCGAAGGGGTCAAGGAATGGAACTGGTCGCTGCGCGGCATGAGCGACCGCGAACTGCTGGCCGCCTCCAGCCTGGCCGAGCGCGCCGGCGTCTACGACCGGGCCATCGCCGCGGCCGACCGCACCACGAGCGAACACGATTACAACCTGCGCTATCTCTCGCCTTACAGCGAACAGGTGCGTCCGGCGGCGAAAAATCAATCGCTGGACGATGCCTGGGTCTATGGCCTGATGCGCCAGGAGAGCCGCTTCGTGACCAGCGCCAAGTCGAGCGTCGGCGCCTCCGGGTTGATGCAGCTGATGCCGGCGACGGCGCGCTGGGTCGCGAAAAAAATCGGCTTGAAGGACTTTCGCCAAGGCCAGGTCAACGATACCCAGACCAATGTGCTGCTCGGCACGACCTATATGCGGCTGGTGATGGAGAGCCTCGACAATCACCCGGTCCTGGCCTCCGCCGCTTACAACGCCGGCCCCGGCCGGGCGCGCAAGTGGCGGGCCGAAACGCCGCTCGAAGGGGCGGTTTACGCCGAGACGATTCCGTTCAACGAGACGCGCGATTACGTCAAGAAAGTGATGAGCAATTCGGTTTACTACTCGGCGCTGTTCGACGGCAAACCGCAATCGCTCAAGAGCCGGCTGGGCATCATCGGCCCGCGCACGACGAGTGAGCCCAAGGGCGAGGAATTGCCGTAAAATTAGCCCTTTCAAATTTATTCTTCGTCAGGTGGCCATGGAGCTCAAGAAGATCGTACTGATCGGCGGAAGCGGTTTCGTCGGTGGCTGGATCGCCAGCCGCCTTTCCCAACGCGGCGTTCGCGTCGTGATTCCGACGCGCCATCGGGACAACACCAAGCAGCTGATCCTGCTGCCGACGGTCGACATGATCGAGGCCGATGTGCACGATCCGCAGACCCTCGCGGCGCTGCTGCGAGGCGCCGACGCGGTGATCAATCTGGTCGGCACCCTGCACGATCGCGATTCGCGCGAACCCTATGGCAAAGGCTTTGCCGCCGCGCACGTCGAGCTGCCGAAGAAGATCCTCGCCGCGATGCGCGCCACCGGCGTGCGCCGGCTGGTGCACATGAGCGCGCTCAAAGCGGCTGCCGACGCGCCTTCGGCCTACCTGCGCTCGAAGGGCGAAGGCGAAGCGCTGGTGCGCGCGGCGAGCGGCGAGTTTGACGTCACGGTGTTCCGTCCCTCGGTCATTTTCGGGCCCGGCGATTCCTTCCTGAATACCTTCGCCACGCTGCTGCGCTTCCTGCCGGTCCTGCCGCTGGCCGGCGGCGCGGCGCGCTTCCAGCCGGTCTATGTCGGCGACGTCGCCGACGCCTTCGTCGCGAGCCTGGGCGAGTCCGCGACCTTCGGCCGGACCTACGAGCTGTGCGGCCCGAAAGCCTACACGCTGAGCGAACTCGTCGCTTACGTCGGGCAGGTCACCGGCCATCGCCGCCCCGTGCTCGCCTTGCCCAAGGGACTTGCCGCGTTGCAGGCCAAGCTGCTGGGTCTGCTCCCCAACCCGCCGTTGTCGCCCGACAACCTGCGCTCGATGCAGGTCGACAGCGTCACCGACGGCAGCCAGAACTGCCCGGGCTGGAATCCGCAGCCGCTCGAAGCCATGGCGCCCCTGTACCTCTCGACCATTCGACCAAGACTGCGCTTTGACAGTTACCGGCATCGCGCCGGACGTTAGGAGAAAACCCCGTGTTGAAACTTGTAATCGGCGATCGCAACTATTCGTCGTGGAGTTTGCGGCCCTGGCTGGCCATCAAGCAGGCGAAACTGCCGTTTGAAGAAGTGTTCATCCGCTTGCGCGAAACCGGAACGAAAACGGAGATTTACAAATACTCGCCGTCAGGCAAGGTGCCCTGCCTGATCGACGGCGACACCGTCGTCTGGGAGTCGCTGGCGATCTGCGAATACCTGGCCGAGACCGTGCCGGCGCTGTGGCCTGCCGACCGCCGGGCGCGCGCCGAAGCGCGTTCCATCTGCGCCGAGATGCACTCGGGCTTCGGCGCCTTGCGCCAGAACCTGCCGATGCAGATCGGCGCGTCCAAGCCTTTCGAAGAGCGCAACGCCGAAGTCAAGGCCGACATCGCGCGCATCGTCAAGATCTGGGAAAGCTGCCGCGCGCGTTTCGGCGCCGGCGGACCGTTCCTGTTCGGCCAATTCACGATTGCCGACGCGATGTTCGCGCCGGTGGTCTGGCGTTTCGTGACCTATGCGGTGGACCTGCCGGCGGCCTCGCGCGCCTGGCTGGACACCATGTGCGCGCTGCCGGCGATGCAGGAGTGGCGCGCCGCGGCGCTGGCCGAATAGACTCGCCGCCAAGCCCTCTCCGGCCCATGCAAATCTTCACCGTCGGCGGCGCTGTACGTGACGAGTTGCTGGGCCTGACGGTGCAGGACCGCGACTACGTGGTCGTCGGCGCGACGCCGGCGGAAATGCTGGCGCAAGGCTTCAAGCCGGTCGGCAAGGACTTCCCGGTTTTCCTGCACCCGCAGACGCATGCCGAGTACGCGCTCGCTCGCACCGAACGCAAGTCCGGCCACGGCTATCGCGGTTTCGCTTTCGACGCGGCGCGCGAAGTGACGCTCGAGGAAGACCTGGCGCGCCGCGACCTCACCATCAACGCCATCGCGCGTGCCGACGATGGCACCCTGACCGACCCGTTTCACGGCGTCGCCGATCTCGCCGCGCGCGTGCTGCGCCATGTCGGCCCGGCTTTCGTCGAAGACCCGGTGCGCATCCTGCGCGTGGCGCGCTTCGCCGCGCGCTTTTTCGAATTCTCCGTCGCCCCCGAGACCGTCGCGCTGATGCGCGAGATGGTCAGGAGCGGCGAGATCGATCACCTGGTGGCCGAACGCGTCTGGCAGGAATTCGCCCGCGGCCTGATGGAAGCGCGGCCCTCGCGCATGCTCGCCGTGCTGCACGAATGCGGCGCGCTGGCGCGCCTGCTGCCCGAAGTCGATGGCGGCGCGGAGCTCGGGCCGGCGCTCGATATCGCCGCCAGTCGCGGCCTTGCGCTGGCGGTACGCTTCGCCGTATTGTTGCGCGCTGGCGAAGGCGAGACCGCGGACGCCGCCGCGAAGGCGGAGCAGACGGCGCGCAGAATCAAGCGCGTCAACGCCGTCTGCCTGCGCCTCAAGGCGCCGGCAGATTGCCGCGACCTTGCGCTGCTCGTCGCCCGCCATGACGATGACATACTGCGCGGGGCAGAGCTTACGGCGGCAAGCCTTGCCAAACTGCTCGAGACGACCGATGCCTTGCGCCGCCCGCAGCGCTTCACGCAGCTGCTCGAGGCCTGTGCCTGCCAGCTTGGTGCCGAGCGCGCGGCGCGCGCCGCTGCCGCCGGCGAACTGTTCATGCGGGCGCTGGCCGCGGCGCGGGCTGTCGACGCCGCAACGATCGCGCGCGCCTGCAGCGACGCGACGCAGATTGCCCAGCGCGTGCAGGCGGCGCGAGTGGCCGCCGTCAAGGCCGCTTTGACCCTTTCCAATTAGGACAAAAACAATGATCACGCTTTACACCTGGAGTACCCCGAACGGCCGCAAGGTTTCGATCATGCTCGAGGAGTGCGGCCTGCCTTACGGCGTCAAGGCCGTCAATATCACCAAGGGCGAGCAGTCACAGCCCGATTTCGTGGCGATCAATCCGAACTCGAAGATCCCGGCCATCGTCGATGCCGACGGACCCGACGGCGCGCCGATCACGTTATTCGAGTCGGGCGCGATCCTCGTCTACCTCGCGGCCAAGACCGGCAAGTTTCTGCCGGCCGGCGAGCACGGCAAGTACGAAGCCTTGCAGTGGCTGATGTTCCAGATGGGCGGCGTCGGACCGATGTTCGGCCAGGCGCACCACTTCCTGCGCTTCGCGCCCGAGCCGCTGCCCTACGCGATCAAGCGCTACAGCGCGGAAACCGCGCGCCTTTACGGCGTGCTCGACCAGCGCCTGGGCGCGTCCGAGTATCTCGCGCACGACTATTCGATCGCCGACATCGCCACTTTCCCATGGGTGGCGCGGCACGAGTGGCAGAAGATAGCTCTCGCCGACTACCCGAACGTCGCGCGCTGGTTCGCGGCGATCGCCGCGCGCCCGGCCGTGCAGCGCGGCATGGCCGTGCCCGGCTGAGCGCCGGCGGCGAAATATTCGACACGGCGTTCAACCTTTTCCAGACTCGACCGTTAGTTGGCTAGCATCCATTCAGTCGACTGGATGACCAGCACAGGGTGACCGTCATGGAAATGAGCCCAGGAAAAGTTTTAGACGAGGCGTGCAACCATTACAACGACGTCTACAGCGACGAAGTCCTCTACGCTTCGTGGGCCGAAGCGCCGCAATTGCAGCCGGTCGCGGCTGCGGCGGCCGACGCTCCGGCAAGCGCCGCCGTCGACATCGAAGGCTTTTTGGCGCGGCTCTACGCCAGCCAGGGTCAGCAGGGCCGCGGCCGCTGACAGCGCCACCGCTTACAGCGTCGCGTCGCGGTTGCCCTGGGCAAAGCCGATCAGCGGCGAAGCCAAGCCCTTGCCGAGCGCGACGACCTTGAACAGCTCGCCCATCTCGGCGGGTGAAATCAGTTTCTGCACGGCCTGCGCCTGGCGCAGATAGCGCAGCGAATCGTCGACCGGGACGCGCGCGAGCACCTTGGCCAAGCCGCAGCTGAGCAGAAAGTTCGCCTGCGTCGTATAGCCGAGAAAATCCAGCCCCGCTTCATAGCCGGCATCGACGATGCTCGTGAAATCGACGTGCGCCGTGACGTCCTGCAGGCCCGGCAGATAAAACGGCTCGCCGTGCGCGTGGTGGCGGTAATGGCACATCAGCGTGCCGGCATCGCGCTGCGCATGGTAATACTCGTGGCGCGGGAAACCGTAATCGATGAGCAGCAGCGCGCCCTGACCGATGATGCCGGCCCACGCTCTTGTCCAGTCCGCCGCGGCCAGGCAGATCTCGCTCAGATAGCCGCCGGTGAGCGCATACTCCTCGCCGAGCACCTGTGCGCGCCCGAGCACGCGGCCCTGCGCCGGCCGGTCGCGCCAGACGAAAGCCTCGTCCTGCCAGCCGACGCCGCGTTCGCTGATCGTTCGATCCGCGTCATCGTCGCCACCCCAGACGACGAGATGCACCGGCATCGCGTCGAGCACTTCGTTGGCCAGCACCAGGCCGTCGAATTTCTCGGGCAGCCGGTCCAGCCACTCGACGCGGGCGAGCAAGTGAGGCGCGTGCTTGGCGATGGTTTCGCGCTGGCGGGCGCGCAATTCGCCCGAGAGGTCGAGGATGCCGTAGCGCTCGGGAAGGGCGTCGCGCCCTTCGAGTTCGAGCAGCAAGTCGGCGGCCAGGCGGCCGGATCCGGCGCCGACCTCGATCACCTGCGGCGCGCTGTCCGCGAGGACCTGCACGACCTGCGCCGCGAGCGTCGCGGCGAATGCCGACGACATTTCGGGGGCTGTGACGAAATCTCCCGCGCCGCCGAACTTCTGCGCGCCACCCGAGTAATAGCCCAGCCCCGGACTGTAGAGCGCGAGCTCCATGTAGCGGGCAAAAGCTATCCAGCCCCCGGCCGCCGCGATTTCTTCGGCGATGCGGTGCTTGAGCAGCGCGCTGCAGGCCAGCGCTTCAGGTTCGGCTTGCGGCATGCTCATGATCTTGGCCTATCAAAGAAGAGCAACGTGCTGCCGATCAGAGCGCCGATTATACGCCCCGCGCCCTATCCGTCGTCCCGGCGGAAGCAGGGACCCAGTGCGTACGAAAGCGGTGCGGACCTGGATTCCGGCTTGCGCCGGAATGACGAAGCCAATTTCCCCCGCCACTTTCAAAGCGGCAGCCACTGCGCGAGGCGTTCGAAGTCGAGACTTTCCTCCACCGCATCGGCCAGGCGCTCGAGGTCGCGTTCGCGGCGCTCGTCGGGGTCGAAGCGCAGCTCCGTTTTGTGGCCAGCCCAGGCCAGCAGCGCCGCCAAGGCCTCGGGCGCATCGAAGATGCCGTGGCAATACGTGGTCATGATCTGGCCGTCGGCGGACAGCGCGCCCTCGGGCTCGCCGCCCAGCGAAATCGCCGGGCGCGCCATGCCCGGACCGCTGGTCACGCCCATGTGGATGCGGTAGCCGTTCATGCGCGGCGCCGGCGCGAGCACCAGCGTGCCGCTCACGTTCTCCAGAGTCTTTTCTTCGGCCAGCGTCGTTTCGAAATCGAGCAGGCCCAGCCCTGGTGCGCTGCCGGCAGCGCCTTCGATGCCCTGCGGGTCATGCACCTTTCGCCCGAGCATCTGCAGCCCGCCGCAGATGCCGATCACCTTGCCGCCGTAGCGCAGGTGGCGGCGGATCGGTTCTTCCCAGCCCATGGCGCGCAGCCAGGCGAGGTCGGCCTGCACCGCTTTCGAGCCGGGCAGGACGATAAGGTCGCAAGGCGGCAGCGTGTCGTGCGGACCGATAAAGCTGAAATCGACTTCGGGATGAAAGCGCAGCGGGTCGAGGTCGTTGTGGTTGGAAATGCGCGGATAGGCCGGAACGATGGCTTTCAGCTTGACGTCGGTCTTGGCTTCCCGGCCGCGCGGCAGCGCGTCCTCGGCGTCGAGATAGAGGCCGTGCAGGTAAGGCAGCACGCCGAGCACCGGCTTTGCCGTGCGCTCCTCGAGCCAGCGCAGGCCCGGTTCGAGCAGCGCGATGTCGCCGCGGAAGCGGTTGACGACAAAGCCGACGACGCGCGCCTGTTCGCTCGCCGAGAGCAGGTCCAGCGTGCCGACGAAATGCGCGAAGATGCCGCCGCGATCGATGTCGGCGATCAGCACGACCGGGCAATCGACGGCTTCGGCGAAACCCATGTAGGCGATGTCGCGATCGCGCAGATTGATTTCGGCCGGGCTGCCGGCGCCCTCGACGATGACGGCTTCATACGAGGCGACGAGCCGCTGCCACGATTCGAGCACGGCCTTCATGGCGCGCGGCTTGTACTCGTGGTAGGCGCAGGCATCGAGGTCGGTCAGCGCCTTGCCGTGAATGATGACCTGGGCGCGCGTGTCGGTCGCGGGCTTCAGGAGCACCGGGTTGAAATCGGTGTGCGCCGGCACGCCCGCAGCGAGCGCCTGCAGCGCCTGCGCGCGCCCGATCTCGCCGCCGTCGATGGTCACCGCCGAATTGAGCGCCATGTTCTGCGGCTTGAACGGCGCGACGCGAACGCCGCGGCGATGCAGGATGCGGCACAGCGCGGCGACCAGCGTCGTCTTGCCGGCGTCCGAGGTGCAGCCCTGGACCATCAGCGCCGCGGCCCTTCGTTGGCTCGGCTCTTTGCTCGCATTCATCGTAAAATCTCGAATTCCAGGTTGGCTGAAGGTAGGAACCCATTTTCTCATGCGCGATGGCATCGCCCCCCATTCCCGTCACAATCTCTTAACCCTGATGCGGGAAATTTCCCATGCTTGAGCACGGCGGCCAGCTGCGCGTTGCCGCGCAGCGTTACGGCATTGCGCTCCCCGACTGGATCGACCTGTCGACCGGGATCAATCCGCAGGCCTATCCGGTACCGGCGCTCGACCCCGCGTGCTGGCATCGCCTGCCCGAAGACGGTGACGGGCTCGAAGCCGCGGCCGCCGCCTACTACGGCAACGAAGACCTGCTGGTGCTGGCCGGCTCGTCGCCGGTGACGCGCGCCTTGCCGACCCTGTTTGCCCCGGCGGCGGCTGCTTTCCTGACGCCGGCCTACGAGGCGCAGGCGCGCGCCTGGGAACAGGCCGGCCACGGGCTGCGGCGCTTGCCGACGCTGCCGCGTGCGCTCGCTGCGGCAACCCCCGTGGTGCTGCTGTCCAATCCCAACAAGCTCACCGGTGCGACGCTGCCGCGCTCAGCCTTGCTCGCCGCGGCAGCCGAACTCGAGCGGCGCGGCGGCTGGCTGATCGTCGACGAGAGCTTTGGCGATCCGGAGCCGGAGAATTGCGTCGCCGCGCTGGCCGGCGGCGCGCGCGCGTCCCGGCTCATCGTGCTGCGTTCGCTCGGCGAGTTCTTTGGCCTTGCCGGCGCACGCGTCGGTTTCATTTTCGGCGCCGCCGAGAAACTCGATGCCCTGCGCGAATTGCTCGGCCCGTGGCCGATCGCCCATCCCTCGCGCGTGGTCGCGCGGCATGCCCTGCAAGATACCGCCTGGCAAAGCGCCGCACGCGCCGCGCTGGTCGAACGTTCGGCGCGCCTCGCCGAATGTCTCGCGCCGCTCGGCGCGGTGAGCCGCACGGCGCTCTACTGCACGCTTGCCAGCGCGCACTGCGACGCGCTTTTTGAACACTTCGCCCGGCGCGCCATCCTGACCCGCCGCTTCAAGGAACACGGACTGCTGCGCGTCGGCCTGCCGCGCCGTGAAGCCGACTGGCAGTACCTGGCCAGGGCCGTTGCGGAATGCGACGTGCGCCCGTGAAACGGCTGCTCGCCCTCGCCCTTTTCGCCTGCTGCGGCCTGCTCCATGCCGAGATCGCCGTCGTCGATGACCTTGGCATCACCGTGCGCCTTGCGCAGCCGGCCCGGCGGATCATCAGCCTCGCGCCGCACGTCACCGAAAGCCTGTTCGCCATCGGCGCCGGCGATCGCATCGTCGGCACCGCCGAGTACAGCGACTACCCCGAGGCGGCGAAAAAGATCGCGCGCATCGGCGGCTATGCGAGCCTCGACCTCGAAGCCATCGTTGGCCTCAAACCGGACCTGGTGATCGTCTGGGAGAGCGGCAACGTCAAGGCGCACGTCGAGAAATTGCGCGCCATGGGCTTTACGCTCTATGTCACCGAACCCAAGCGCATCGACGATCTGCCCGGGACGCTCGAGCGCCTGAGCCAGCTCGCCGGGACGGCCGAAGCCGGGCGCAAGACAGTCGCCGACATCCGCCAACGCCTCAACGATCTGCGTCGTCGCTACAGCAAGCGGCCGCCGGTGCGCACCTTCTACCAGATCTGGAAACAGCCGCTGGCCACGGTCGGCGGCAAGCAGATCATTTCCAGTGTCATCCGCCTGTGCGGCGGCGAGAATGTCTTTGGCCAGCTCAAAACACTGGCGCCCATCATCAGCGTCGAAGCGGTGATCGCCGCCAATCCCGAAGTCATTATCGCCAGCGGCATGGACGAAGCCCGTCCCGAATGGCTCGACGACTGGCGGCGCTGGGCTTCGATCACGGCCGTGGCTCGCGACAATCTCTTTTTCATCCATCCCGACCTGATCCAGCGCCACACGCCGCGCCTGCTCGACGGCGCCGCGCGCCTCTGCCAGCAGCTCGAAATCGCGCGCAGCCGCAGGCCGTCCCGATAGCCCGGTGACGCACGCAAACCCCGCACGATGGACGCCAAGGCCCAAACCGGCTATGCTGCGCAGTCTCTCGGCGCCCGTAGCTCAGCTGGATAGAGTGCCACCCTCCGAAGGTGGAAGTCGCACGTTCGAATCGTGTCGGGCGCGCCAAATTTCAAAAGCCGCTGGCTTCTCGAAGAAGTCGGCGGCTTTTGCATTTCGCCTGAGCGGATGAATCTGGACACCGGCCAACCAAAAGCCACGGCCGTCGAAGGTGTCACAGCTCCCTCGAATGACGGCTCTGCGTCGCTAATGTCAGACGCCTATTATCGGCCATGAAGAAACGTAAGCGACCGCAAGAATTGCGGAGCGCAAACGCCTGGTCATTTTGACCTCCCCCCTGTAGCCCTGCCAATCATTCCGCAGGAAGTCGGGTTGCAAGACTAAACTGAAGTTACCCCCTTTGTAGTCACCCCCAATAACGACAAGTGCTTGTCTGGTCTAACGATTCGGGCCACTTGTCGTTTATTTTTGTTACAATGTGTAGTCACTAATATACTTGACATCTGGCGCTGTATGGTTTATATA
>CAIXAY010000063.1 GCA_903917505.1 uncultured beta proteobacterium
GACCGCGCCCATCCCGCCGACATCCGAAATTCCCTGCCCGCCCGGCCGGGCGCCCGTCCGGGAAGATGCCGGAAACGTCAAGTCCGCTATAATTACATGCTTGCTGCGCGGCGCGAAATGTTCAAAGCTCGCGGCGCACGATGCGCAAGGAATTTCTTCGCGCCGGCGACGTCGATGCCGTCGATGAATTCGCAAATGAATGGCCAGAGCACGTCGAACCGGGCGAAAATCAGTTAGATTACGATTACGAACGACAACAGGAGAAATGAAATGATGGAAAAAACCACCCAGCGCCGCCAGTTTCTGAAAATGGGCGGCGTCGCCCTGGCCATGATCCCGGTCATGGTTGTCTCCAGCCGCAGCCAGGCGGCGACCAACGCCCCCTTGCGCACGGCGCTGAAATACCAGGCCAAGCCGGAAGGCGACAAGCACTGCGGCAACTGCCTGCAATTCGTTCCCGGCGCCTCCGCCACCGCCCCGGGCGGCTGCAAGGTCATGCCCGGCGATACCGAAATATCGCCGCAGGGTTATTGCACCGCCTGGGTCAAGAAGCCCTGATAAGACCCGTTGTGCGCATGCAGTTCTGCCGGTGATGCTGTCTTCAGCGCAGCGGCAGGGCTGCGGGCAAGACAAGCGGCGCCGGCAGGCCGATGGCTGAATAAGGAAAGACGACATGGGAGAGCGCATGCGTACGCGCTATGGGTCGCTCGCCCAGATATTCCATTGGCTTACGGCGATCCTGGTGCTGATCACCTTCATCTATGGGCCTGGAGGATCCGAGCAGCGCGTGTATTTTCCCAGCCGCGATTTCAACCGGCAACTGCATGAGACCCTGGGCCTGTGCGTCTATGCGCTCAGCCTGTTGCGCGTCGCGTGGCGCCTCTTCGACCGGCAACCGGACCCGCCGCAACTCGCCCGCTGGATGGAGATCGCCGGGAAGGCCGTGCAGGGTTTGCTCTATCTCCTGCTCTTCGCGGTGCCGATGACGGCCATCGCCGGCGCCTGGCTCGAGGGGCATCCGCTGACGCTGCTCGCCGGCCTCGAAATTCAATCGCCGGTCGGGATGGCGCACGACCTCGGGTTGAGGTTCGCCAAGATCCACACCCAGCTCGGCGACGCGATCCTCTGGCTGGCGGGATTGCACGCGTTGGCCGCGCTCTACCACCACTTCGTGCGCAAGGACCGCGTGCTCGCCGCGATGCTGCCGCGCTGGCTGGCGCGCGGCAACTAGGCGCCGTTACAGATAACCGAAGCTGCGCGGCAGCCAGAGCGCGAGCTCGGGCACGAAGGTGACGAGGAACATCGTCCCGGCCATCGCCGCGACCATCCACAGCACCCAGGGGATCGTCGATTCCATCGACACGCCGGCCATCCGGCAGGTGACCATCAGATTGACGCCGAGCGGCGGATGGAACTGTCCGAGCGCCATGTTCATGGTCATGACCGCGCCGAACCAGACGAGATCCCAGTTGAAATGCATGGCGATCGGAATCAAGAGCGGCAGGAAAATGAAATAGATCGAAATGGCGTCGAGGAACATGCCGGCGATCAGCAGCATGATCTGGATGCTGATCAGCATGACGATTTCGGGAAGCCCCGTACCGAGCATCACCGCGGCCAGATGATCGAAAGTGCCGAGCGTGCTGCTGGACCAGGCGAAGACGCTGGCCAGCGCGACGACGGTCAGGATGACCGAGGAGATTTCCGCCGATTCGACCAGCACGTCGTAAATCTCGCGCCAGCCCAGGCTGCGGTAGATCACCTTGCCGACCAGGAAGCCGTAGAACACGGCGACCACCGCCGCTTCGGTCGGCGTGAAGAAACCGCTGCGCATGCCGCCGAGAATGATCACCGGCGCCGCCAGACCCCAGCCCGCGTCCTTCAGGCTGCGCCAGAACGGCGGCCGCGGCTCGGCCGGCTGGCTCTCGAAGCCGTGCCGCACCGACAGCCAGCCGACCACCAGCATCAGCGTCAGGCCCGACAGGATGCCGGGGATGATGCCGGACGCGAACAGCGCCGGCACCGAGGCCTGCGGCACCAGCAGGCTGTAGATGACGAAAGCGATCGACGGCGGGATCAGGATGCCGGTCGAACCGGCGGCGGCGATGACCGCGGCCGTGAACGGGCGCGGATAACCGGCCTTGACCATCGACGGCAGCATCACCGCGCCGACCGCGGCGGAGTCGGCCGGACCGGATCCCGAGATGCCGCCGAGAATCATCGCCACCATGATGGCGACCAGCGCCAGGCTGCCGCGGCGCTGGCCGACGACGGCCGAAGCGAAGCGCACGATGGTCGCGGCGACGCCGGCGCGCTCGAAGATCAGCCCGGCGATGACGAACACCGGCACGGCCATCAGCGGGTACTTGGCGATTCCCGTGTACACGTTGGTCGGCAGCGACATCATGCCGAGCCCGGTCGCGGCGACCACCGCGGTACCGGCGAGTCCCATGGCCACGGCGAGCGGCACGCCGCACAGCATGAGCACGGCGAAAATGGCGAAGAGCAGGCCGTCCATCATGCCTCCCCGCGGCGCAGCACGCCGATCAGGCGCACGACGATCAGCAGCGAGAGCAGCGGCAGCCAGATCGAATAGCACCATTGCGGGAAACCCAGCGACGGCGTCGTCACCTCGAAGCAGTAATCGTCCCAGGTCATGCGCGTGCCGTACCAGGCCAAGAGGCCGAACATCAGCAGCGAGCAGCCGGCGGCAAGGCGCCGCGCCGCCTTGCGCAGCGCCGGGTAGCGCTCGACGAAAAAGAGGATCGCGATATGCCGGTTGCGGCCGAAGGCGTGCGACGCGCCGACCAGGGTCATGATCACCATCAGCACTACCGAGACTTCCTCGGTGAACGCGAACGACAGATCGGAGAAATAGCGGACCAGCACGTTGGCCATGGTCAGCACGCACAGCGCGCCCATCGAGACGGCCATCAGCACGCGCTCGACGGAAAACACGCGGGCGGCGGCCGGCGCTTCCTTGTCGGCCTCCATGCTCAGCGCCTGGCGACGGCGGTTTCAGCCTTCTTGACGAGATCGCTACCGATCGTCTTCGACCACTTCTCGTACACCGCGCGGGTAGCCTGCACGAAGGCCGCGCGCTGCTCGGGCGTCAAGGTCGTCACCGTCACGCCGGCCGTCTCGATCTGCTTCAATACCGCGTTGTCGTTGCCGGCGATGCCCTTGCGCGCCAGCGCGACGTTCTCGCTCGCCGCCTGCAGCGCCGCCTGGCGCACCGCTTCGCGATCGGCCGCACTCCAACTTGCCCAGACGTCCTTGTTGACGACGAAGATCAGCGGGTCGGCGACATAGTGCCAGAGCGTCAGATACTTCTGGCCGACGGTCGGCAGCTTGGCGGCGACGAACACCGAGAGCGGATTCTCCTGCCCGTCGACGGCGCCGGAAGCGAGCGCCGGCTGCGCGTCGGCCCAGCTCATCTGGGTCGGGTTGGCACCGATGGCGCTGAAAGTTTCGTTGAACAGCGGCGAACCGACGACGCGGAACTTCAGGCCCTTCATGTCGGCCGGCGAAGCGACCGCATGCTTGGAATTCGACATTTCGCGAAAGCCGTTTTCGCCCCAGGCGAGCGGCACGACCTCATGCTTCTCGAGCACACCGAACAGCTGCTTGCCGACCTCGCCCTGGGTCAGCGCGTCGATGGCCTTGTAGTCGGGCATCAGGAAAGGCAGCGCGAACAGGTTCAATTCCTTGAGCTGCGGCGACCAGTTGATGGTCGAGCCGATCGCCATGTCGATCACGCCCTGGCGGATCGCCGTGAATTCACGCGTCTGGTCGCCGCCGACCAGCGAGGTGCCCGGATAGAGCTTGATGACGATGCGTCCCTGCGTCTTCTCCTTGACCAGCGCCGCCCAGCGTTCGCCGGCCTGGCCCCAGGGGAAAGCCGTGCCGAGCACGGTCGACAGGCGGTATTCGCTGCGATAGGTCTGCGCCATGGCGCTGCCGCCGGCGACGAGCAAGCAGGCCGCGAACGCAGCCAAGGTCATTCTCCGCAACATCATATTCCCCTCAGATATTTGTTGGAGCGCTGATTATCGGCGCCCGCGCCCGGCAGATCAACCGGAAATTTTCGTACCGCTTGGCATTCGCCGCCCGCGCCCCGTTCGCGCCACCGCGCAAAGTTTTCCAGGAAATTTTCCCGAACGGCCGGCGGCGCAGCCTCCGGAATACTGCCCGGCGGCCTGTGCAAGCGCAGCGCGGGACGGCTTGTCGCCTTGAATCGCGAGGATTTGAAGGTAATATACGGGAACACGGTTGAACCGGCCCCTATTTTTCTGGACACGAATTTGGGGTAAAACCGTGTCTGGAAAAAGGAGTTTGAAATGCTGAAAGAGAAGGATGAAACGGGGGTTGCGCCGGGGTTGCTGCAAGGAGCGCGTAGCGCGACTGGAGGC
>CAIXAY010000064.1 GCA_903917505.1 uncultured beta proteobacterium
CGATGCCCTACGCCATCCACACGATCCACACTCCCGTTTGTTCGCTGCCGGTCGACAGCCGCGATGCGGCCGCGCTGCTCAATCGCGGCTGCCTGTGCATGTCGGTCGACCAGGCGAAATTGCAGCACGCGCTGAGCGCGGGCGATGCCGGCGGCGCCCGTCCGCCGGTCGATCTGCTCGAATGCTCGAATCTGTTTTCGGACACAACGGTTTTTGTCGCCGAGGCGCATTTGCAATTCATGGCCGACCTGATCGCGGTCATCGAGCAGATCAGCGCGATGCCGGCCTGGCAGCAGCGCGCGCTGGCCCAGGCGCCGGCGATCGCCCGCCATGCGACGGCTGCGGCGGGCGTCTTCATGGGTTACGATTTTCATCTCGGCGCCAGCGGGCCGCAGCTGATCGAGATCAACACCAATGCCGGCGGCGCGCTGCTCAACGCGAAGCTGCTGCGCGCGCAGCGCGCCTGCTGCGCGCAGGTCGAAGCGCTGTTCCCCGGGACCGACGATGTCGAGGCCGGATTCGTTGCGATGTTCCGCGCCGAATGGGCGCTCGCGCGCGGCGACCGGCCGCTGCGCCGCATCGCCATCGTCGATGCGGCGCCGGGCGGCCAGTTTCTCGCGCCTGAATTCGAACTGTTCCGGCAGCTCTTCGAAGCGAGCGGCATCGCCGCGCTGATCGTCGATCCGGGCGAACTCGCTTTCGACGGCACGCAGCTGTCCTGCGCCGGGCAGGAGATCGATCTCGTCTACAACCGCCTCACCGATTTTTCGCTGGAACAAGCGGCGCAGGCGACGCTGCGCGCCGCCTGGCTCGCCGATGCCGTGGTGCTGACGCCGCATCCGCGCGCGCACGCGCTGTTCGCCGACAAGCGCAACCTGGCGGCGCTGACCGATCCGGTGTGGCTCGCCGAAATCGGCGTCGGCGCTGCCGAGCGGCAGCTCCTGGCGGCCGGCATCCCGCGCACCGAAGAAGTGTTGCCCGAAGACGCCGCGGCCTTCTGGGCCGGCCGCAAGCACTGGTTCTTCAAGCCGGCTGCGGGTTATGGCGGCAAAGCCAGCTACCGCGGCGACAAGCTGACGCGGCGCGTGTTCGCCGAGATCTCGCGCGGCGCTTACGTCGCGCAGGCGCTGGTGCCGCCGTCGCAGCGCCGCCTGCTCGTCGACGGGGTGGAACAGGACCTCAAGGTCGACCTGCGCAACTACGCCTATCGCGGCGCCGTGCAGCTCGTTTCGGCCCGCCTCTATCAGGGGCAGACGACCAATTTCCGCACCCCGGGCGGCGGTTTCGCGGCGGTGTTCTCGGTGTCCGGCCTGGCGGCGGAGTGCAGCGCTTCCAGCGCAACTTGAAGCGGCTCACCGAGGCGTGCACGGCGGCCGAGAGTTGCTGCAGGTGACGCGCCGCGGGCTGGCAATTGTCATGAATATCCACGGCTTGCCGCGGCGCTCCCGGCCATCTCTGGCACGTGCCCCTTGAAAACAGGGCTTTCCCCCCCCACCTTGGCTCTTGAGCAATATTCGAAGGAAGCCGCGATGCGCCAAGACAAACTGA
>CAIXAY010000065.1 GCA_903917505.1 uncultured beta proteobacterium
ATCCTGCCCGGCATGCAATCGGCTTTCATCGAGGTCGGCCTCGAGCGCACCGCTTTCCTGCACGTCGCCGACATCTGGGAGCCGCGCCACAACGGCGAGGCGGTGCGGCCGATCGAGCGCATCCTGTTCGAAGGCCAGAGCGTCGTCGTGCAGGTCATCAAGGACCCGATCGGCAGCAAGGGCGCGCGCCTGTCGACGCAAATGTCGGTGGCCGGCCGGATGCTCGTCTATCTGCCCCAGGAAAAGCACATCGGCATCTCGCAGCGGATCGAGAACGAGGCCGAGCGCGAAGCGCTGCGCGCCATGATCACGCGCCTCGTGCCGGCCGACGAGCCGGGCGGCTTCATCGTGCGCACCATGGCCGAGAGCGCCACCGAAGAGGAGCTGGCCAACGACATCGCCTATCTGCGCAAGATCTGGCACGACATCCAGGCGCAGGCCAAGACCCAGGCGCCGCCCAGCCTGCTCTACCAGGAACTGTCGCTCGGCCAGCGCGTGCTGCGCGATTTCGTCAATCCGGAAACGGCGCACATCGTCATCGACTCGCGCGAGAACTTCGGCAAGCTCACGGCTTTCGCCGCCGAATACACGCCGACCGTCGCGCCGCTGCTCGATCACTATGTCGGCGACCGTCCGCTGTTCGACCTGCACGGCGTCGAGGACGAAATACTCAAAGCGCTGGCGCGGCGCGTCGATCTCAAATCCGGCGGCTACCTGATCATCGACCAGACCG
Organism: uncultured beta proteobacterium; assembly: GCA_903917505.1. The sequence goes on from CAIXAY010000065.1 coordinate 734, forward strand.
AGGCGATGACGACGATAGACGTCAACACCGGCGGCTTCGTCGGCGTTCGCAACTTCGACGACACGGTGTTCAAGACCAACCTCGAGGCGGCGCAAACGATCGCCCGCCAGCTGCGCCTGCGCAATCTCGGCGGCATCATCATCACCGACTTCATCGACATGGACAACGAGGAGCACAAGGCCGCGGTGCTCGCCGAATTCAACAAGGCATTGGCGCGCGACCATACGCGGCTGACAGTCAATGGCTTCACCGCGCTCGGCCTCGTCGAAATGACCCGAAAGCGCACGCGCGAGTCGCTCGCGCACGTGCTCTGCGAAGAGTGCCCGACCTGCGGCGGGCGCGGCGAGGTCAAGACGGCGCGCACCGTGTGTTATGAAATCCTGCGCGAGTTGCTGCGCGAAGCGCGCCAGTTCAACGCCCGCGAGTTTCGCGTACTCGGCGCGGTCTCGGTCATCGACGTTTTCCTCGACGAGGAATCGCAGGGACTCGCGATGCTCTCGGATTTCATCGGCAAGCCGATCTCGCTGCAGGCCGAACCGAGCTATGCCCAGGAACAGTACGATATCGTGCTGATGTAGCCGCGCCCGGTGCTTCCGCCGGCGCCGCGGCCCCGCTTGCCGAATGGCGGAACACAGGTATGATAGCTGCGCCGACAGCGCGGCGCGACGAGCAGCAAGTGCTTACAACCGAAGGGCAGCATCGATGAAGACCAATTTGCCAGTGACCCAGACCGAGGTGGTTTTTCCGAAGGGTCGTTACATTGTTTCGCGCACCGATCTCAAGGGGATCATCACCTACGTCAACGAGACCTTCGTGACGATCAGCGGTTTTTCGCGCGAGGAACTGCTCGGCAAGAATCACAACGTCGTTCGCCATCCCGACATGCTGCCCGGGGCCTTCGCCTGGCTGTGGGATACCATCAAGGAAGGGCGCCCGTGGCGCGGCATCGTCAAGAACCGCTGCAAGAGCGGCGATTTCTACTGGGTCGATGCGCTCGTCGTTCCGGTGATGAAAAATAACGCCGTCATCGGTTACATGTCGGTGCGTACCGAACCGACCCGGCAGCAGATTGCCGAAGCCGAAGATTTCTACGCGCGCCTGAAGGCAGGCACGGCGTCGCTGCCGAAGACCGCTTTGCTGAAACGCATCTCGCTCAAGGCCAAACTCAACGGCCTGGTATTCTTCATCCTGGGCGTACAGATTCTCGGCGGCATCCTCGACCACTTCTCCGCTTCTCTCGGCATTTCGCCACTCGTGGCCGGCTGGCTGCTGCCGATCGCCGGCGTCGTCGCCGCCATCGCCCTGTTGCTGACCCAAAACAGCATGCTGTCGGTCGTGAGCCGGATTATCAGTCGTCTCGAAAATATCGCCCAAGGCGAGCTGACCGACGAGATTCCCCTGACGCGCGAAGACGAGTTGGGCCAGCTCAACAACGCCTTGCTGACCATGCAGACCCATCTGCGCGCGATGATGGCCGAGTTTTCCGAAGCCGGCGACCTGATGGGAGAGAACGCCGACGCGCTGAATCTCGAGATGGAGCAAGCGCGCAAGGTCATCGTGGCGCAGTCCGACGCGGTCAATCGCATCGCCGCGGCGGTGGAACAGCTGATCGCTTCGGTCAACGAAATCGCCGACAGCGCGCAGCAGTCGGTGGTCGCCGTCGAAGCTTCGCATGCCCTGCTGGCACAGGCCTCGGCCAGCATGGAGGACAGCCAGGCGGCGACGGTTAACGTGGTCGAGGCGGTGCATGGCGCCGGTCAAACGATGGCCGACCTGTCGCGCTCGATTCTGGCCATCGATCGCGTCAGCCAGGTCATTCGCGGCATTGCCGAGCAGACCAATCTGCTGGCGCTCAACGCGGCCATCGAAGCGGCGCGCGCCGGCGAGGCGGGTCGCGGTTTCGCGGTAGTTGCCGATGAAGTCAGGAAGCTCGCCGAGAAGTCGAGCAAGCAGACGGTGGAGATCGCCACCAGCGTCGCCGAGATTCAGCGCGTCACGCAAGTCGCCCTGAGCACCATGGAGTCGGCCGAGGAACATGTCGCGACGACCGGCACGGCGATGAACACGGCGCACGGCGGACTCGACTCGGTGGCCGATCACGGCAAGAACGTGATCTCGATTTCGCGGCATATCGCCGAAGGAACCCGCGAGCAATCGGCGACCGGCAACGAGATCGCCAGCCAGGTCGAGGGCATCGTCGGCGGCATCGAGCAGACGAGCGCAGCGATTTCATCGGTCACGGAAAAAGCCGGCCGGGTGAAAGAAGGCACGGCGCAGTTGCGCCAGCTGATCGCCTATTTCCGCTTCTTGCGCTGAGCGAGACCGCGCCGCACGGAGCTGGAACATGCAGACCTTCGTTTGGGGCGAGGAATTTTATACCGGCATCGGCATGGTCGACGAGCAGCACCATGCGCTGGTCAACCTGTTCAACAAGCTCAGCGAATCGCTGACCGAAGGCGAGTGGGCCAGCGAGGCGGCCGTCCAGCTCGCCTTTTCGCAATTGATGGATTACACGAAATATCATTTCTCCGTCGAGGAAAGCCTGATGCAGCACGAAGGCGTCGACCAGCGCCACGTCGCCCTGCATCTCAAGCTGCATGACGAATTTTCCGAGCAGGTGCGGGCGATGTGGAGCGCCAGGGCGGCGCTCTCCAACCCGGCGGAAGTCTTTCTGTCGTTCCTGACCGCCTGGCTCTGCCTGCACGTTCTCGGCGTCGATCAGTCGCTGGCCCGGCAACTGGCGCTGATCAAGGGCGGCGAAACGCCGAAACAGGCCTTCGAGATCGAACGGCTGCGGCCGAACGACAAGAGCGCCGACGCGATGATCAAGGCCTTGCGCAATACCTATCACGTGGTTTCGCGCCTCTCCCTCGAGCTGATGTCGGCGAACCGCTTTCTCGAGAAGCGAGTGGCGGCGCGAACCGTCGAATTGCAGCACGCCAACGAGGCCCTGGTGATCGCCAATCAAAAGCTGGAAGTCTATTCGCAAACCGACGGCCTGCTCGGCATCGCCAACCGCAACTGCTTCGACGCGCGCTTCAACGACGAATGGAAACGCGGCATCCGCGAGCAGTCGCCGATCGGCCTGTTGATGATCGACGTCGATTTCTTCAAGAACTACAACGACCAGTACGGGCATCTGGCCGGCGACGCCTGCCTGCAGGCTATCGCCAAGGCCGCGGCGGGCAAGATGGTGCGGGCGGTCGATTTGCTGGCGCGCTACGGCGGCGAGGAGTTCGTCGTGGTGCTGCCCAATACCGCGGCGGCGGGCGCGCACAAGGTGGCGCTCAGTATCTGCGAAGCGGTGTCGGAACTCAACATCCCGCACTCGACATCGAGCATCGCCGATCACGTGACGGTGAGCATCGGCGTGGTGTCGGTGCTGCCCGACCGGCAATCGGAATCGAGCGAGGCGGTGGCCGCCGCCGACGCGGCGCTTTACTGCGCGAAGCAGCAAGGGCGCAACCGCGCCTGCCTGGCCTAGCCGCCGCAACAATTTCGCGGGCCAGGGAATTCATCGCTCCGCGTCATGTCTATGGGATGCATTGCACGCACCATTCCATAACTAGATCAGGAGAAGAGCATGACCCGAGGCATTTCCACCAGCGAAGATTTCGACAGCCTGTTTCCAGCGATTCCCTTCACGCGCCGCGGTTTCATCGTCGGCGCGCTCGGCGCGGGCTTTGCCCTCGCCGTGCAGCCGGTGACGGCGCAGACCGTCATCACCACCGACAGCAACGGTCTGATCGCCGGTGAAATCAAGGTGCCGGCCGCCGGCGGCAACATGCCGGCGTATCGCGCGCAACCGGAGAGCGGCAGCAACTTCCCGGTCATCCTCGTGGTGCAGGAAGTCTTCGGCGTGCACGAACACATCAAGGACATCTGCCGGCGCCTGGCCAAGGCCGGCTATCAGGCCATCGCCCCCGAGCTCTACGCGCGCCAGGGCGACCCGAAGCTCTACCCGAATATTCAGGACCTGCTTGACAAGCTCGTCAGCAAGGTGCCCGACGCGCAGGTCATGGGCGACCTCGACGCCTGCGTCGCCTGGGCGAAGGGCAACGGCGGCGATGTCGCGCGTCTGGGTATCACCGGCTTCTGCTGGGGCGGGCGCATCGCCTGGCTGTATGACGCGCACAACCCGCAGGTGAAGGCCGCGGTAGCCTGGTACGGCCGCATCGTCGGCCAGCCCAGCGAGATGAATCCGAAGAACCCGATCGACATCGCCGGCCAGTTGCACGGCCCGGTGCTCGGCCTCTACGGCGGCCAGGACCAGGGCATCCCGCTCGACACCCTGGAGCAGATGCGCAAGGCGCTCGCCGCATCGGGCAGCGCGGCCGGCAAGGCGTCGACGATCATCGTCTACGAGAACGCGCCGCACGCTTTCAACGCCGATTACCGGCCAAGCTACCGCAAGCAGGAAGCCGAGGACGGCTGGAAGAGGCTGCTCGCCTGGTTCAAACAGAACGGCGTCTGAGCGCCACGCCCGCGCTGACGCGGCGCGGGCGTGAGGGCTTTGGCGGCGGCCGTTCGCTGCCGCCCGGTCGATCGCCTATACTGCGCGGTATGCGGATGCGATTTTCCAAGGGGTATTGCGGCGGCTTGGCGCTGCTGTTGGCGGCATGCGTCAGCGCGCCGCCGCCGCTTCCCGTGCAGGTGCCGGCAGCGCTGCCGGCGCGTGCCGAAGCGAGCGATACGGGGCGTGAGATCGTGCTTTTCGCGCTCGGGCTGATCGATACCGGCTACCGCTTCGGCGGCAAGAATCCGGAAGCCGGCCTCGATTGCAGCGGCATGGTCTCGTACATCTACAACAAGGCCGCCGGCATGAAGCTTGTCGGCAGTGCCGCCGATATCGCCCGCCAGGGGCGCGCCATAGGACGCGGCAGTTTGCGGCCCGGTGACCTTGTCTTCTTCAACACACGCAAGGCGCCGTTCTCGCACGTCGGCGTGTACATCGGCGACGACCGTTTCGTGCATGCGCCGTCGAGCAACGGGCGCGTGCGCATCGAGCAGATGGGCAACGCGTACTACAGCCAGCGTTTCGAGGCGGCGCGCAGCTACTTCGACTGAGTTCGTGCAGACCGCTGGCCCTAGTCGGAAATGTGCACGATCTGCCCGTCGACAATTTTCACCCGGTCGCCCTTATGCACGTCCGGCTCGTCGTCGTCTTCGAAGAAGCCGTACGTGCCGTCGTCGAAGCGTACGGTCATCTTGTAATAGGTCGTCGACTTGTGGGCGTTGCGGGCGTCACTGACCACGCTGCCGCTGCCGATGATCGGCGTCGTGACGAGGTTGCCGCCGATGCCGCCATCGGTCGGGTGCGCCGGCGTGCGCGATCCGGGCGGACGGGCTTCGCCATGCACATCGGTGACGACGCCGCATTTTTCGCAAGGGCCGGAATTGTCCTGTTGCATCAGCTTGCGCATGTCGTCGTGGCCTTGCGGCAAGATCAGCTTGCCTTGCGCCAGCGCCAATGCCGGCAGGGTGAGGGCAAGCAGCAGGCACGCCAAAAGCTTTGTCTTCATTCGACCATCCCGATTTTTGATATGCCTGTCCATGCCCTGCGGCACGAACCGAGGGTTCGATCATAACACCCGGCCGCGATCACTCAAACCCGGCAGGCGTATGCTATCGCCTGATCAATCCGCGTCATTCAATCGCAAGGAGCGGCACATGAAAAGCAGCCCACGCAGAGAACTGCTCAAAGCAATCGGGATAACCGCGATGGTCTCGGCGTTTCCGGCTCCGTTGCTCGCGGCGGAGGACACTTCCAACAGCACCAAGGGAATTTTTCCCATGCAAGCCGACCCGCTCACGATTGCGGCACTGGCGCCGACCGGCAAACTGCGCGCCTCGATCAATCTCGGCAACCCGGTCCTGGCCAGCAAGGATCCGGCGTCCGGCCAGCCGGTCGGCGTTTCCGTCGATCTGGCCCGCGCCCTGGCCAAATTCCTCAAGGTCGACATCGACCTGGTGGTCTTCGACGCGGCGCTCAAATCGGTGGAGGCCGTTGCTTCAGGCCAGGCCGATATCGGCTTCTTCGCAATCGACCCGCTGCGCGGGCAAGGCATCGCCTTCACTGCGCCCTATGTGCTCATCAACGGCAACTATCTGGTGCCGGCCAATTCCCCGATCCGCTCGAACGACGAGGTCGATCGGCCGGGCATCCGCGTCGCCGTGGGCAAGGGCAGCGCCTACGACCTGTACCTGACGCGCGAATTGCGCCAGGCCCAACTGGTGCGCGTGACGACTTCGCAGGCCGTGGTTGATTCCTTCATCGAGCAGCGGCTTGAAGTGGCCGCCGGCGTCAAGCAGCAGCTCGAGGCCGACGCCGCGCGCGTGCCCAAGGTGCGGCTGCTGCCCGAGAGTTTCATGGTCATCGAGCAGGCCATGGGCTTGCCCCGCAATCGCGGCGAAGCCGCCGCCACGCTGCTGCGCCAGTTCGTCGAAAACATGAAGGCCAGCGGATTTGTCGCGCAGTCGCTGGCGCGCCACGGCATCAAGGGCGCTTCGGTCGCGCCCGTCCTGCCGGCCAGCGCGAACCAGGGCAGACAACCGTAAGATTATCGAGCCCTACGCTTCGCCAACCAATAACAACAGGAGATCCAGTCATGTTTCGTCCCAATCGCTTGAAGCAGAGAATCCTCGCCGGTGAAAAATCGCTCGGCACCTGGCTGGAAAGTGAGAGCCCGGCGCTCGCCGAAATGGCCGCGATCGCCGGTCTCGATTTCTTCATCATTGACCAGGAACATGGCCCGGGCGGATTGCAGACGGCGATCGACATGATGCGCGCCGGCGCCTGCGTGCTAACGACCGCGGTCGTGCGCGTGCTGCCCCAGGACATCGTCTATGTGCGACGCCTGGTCGAAGCCGGCGTGGAAGCCATCCTGGTACCCATGGTCGAAACCGCGGAGCAGGCGCGCGCCATTGTCAGTGCCTGCCGTTTTCCGCCGCGCGGCACTCGCGGCGATGCCGCGATCGTGACGCGCTCGTCCAGTTATGGATTCGCCGGCGACTATTACGATCGCGCCGACGACAACCTGCTTATCATGGTGCAGATCGAGACGAGTGCTGCGGTTGAAAATGCCAGGGAAATCGCCGAGGTGGACGGGGTCGATCTGGTCTTTATCGGCCCGAGCGACTTGTCCAGCAGCATCGGTTTGCGCGGCCAGACGAATGCCCCCGAGGTTGAAGCTCTCATCGCCGAGATCGTCCGGGTCTGTCGCCACGAGGGAAAGCCGCTTGGGACAGTCCCGCGTCTCGGCAAGAGCTGGCAGCAACTATTCGACGCAGGCTTCGCATTGATCGCCACCGGCAGCGACATTGCCATTTACAACGAGGCGCTGGGCAAACTGGTCAGGGAGCGTGACGCGCATGCGCGCCAATCGTCCTGATCGATAAATGAGTCGGCACCGGAAGCTGGATTCCGGCCGGCGATTGGCCGTCCCGAAAGCTCAGTCGCCCCGCGCCGGCGTCACCTTGCCGTGCGCGCCGGCCATCGCCGTTTCCAGCATGTCGATGAAGGCGCGCGTCTTCGCCGGCATCAGGCGACGGCCGGGGAATACCGCCCAGGCGGGATGCGCGGGCAGGCACCACTCGGGCAGCACGCGGCGCAACTCGCCCTGGCGCACGCTGGGCGCGGCGAAGTAATCGGGAACGGCAGCGATTCCCGCGCCGGCGCAGGCCAGGCGGATCAGCAACTCGGGCGAGTTGGCCGTGGCCCGCCCCGGCGGCACGCCTTCCCAGCGCTCTTTGTCGCGGGTCAGCGTCCAGCCGGCCACCTCGCCATTGCCCTGCAGCAGTCGCAAGGCGTCGTGTTGCGCCAGATCGTCGGGCGAGAGCGGGTCGCCGCGTTCGGCGAGATACGCCGGCGCCGCGTAGAGACCGCTGGGGAACACGGCGATGCGCCGCGCCGCGAGCAAGGCATCGTCGGGCAGCGCGCCCATGCGCACGGCGATATCGAAATTCTCCCCAAGCAAATCGACGCGCCGCGGCGACAGGTCGAGCTCGAGCGAAACGCCCGGATGCAGCACGACAAATGCCGCCAGCATGTCGGTCAGCAGGAGCGTGGCAAAGTCGCTGGGCATCGAGACGCGCAGCCGGCCGCTCGGACGCGCCTGCCGATGCTCGCGCAGCGCCGTGACCGCATCGACCTCGGCGGCGACCTGGCGGGCGTGCTCGAGCAATTGATTGCCGAACTCGGTCAGCGTCAGGCGCCGGGTGGTGCGCAGCATCAGGCGTTCGCCGAGGCGCTCCTCGAGCAGCGAGATGCGCCGCGATACCGTCGATTTGGGCAGGCCCATCCGTTCGGCGGCGCGGCTGAAACTGCCGGCTTCGGCGACGCGGGCGAAGATCAGCAGGTCATTAGCTTGTTCCATATATGGAACGATGATATCCGATTCAAGCGCTTCTCTAAAGCTTTACGCATCAATAGACTGCATCCCGTACCGTTCCCAATCCCCAGGAGAAGCTGATGAACATTCTGCAAATCAACGCCAGTGCCCGCCGTGAAGCCGGCAATTCGACCCGCGTCGCCAATTCCATCGTCGCTCACCTGCAAGCCGCCAATCCGGCCGCGACGCTGACGCTGCGCGATTTGTCCAGCGATCCGCACCCGGTGCTCGACGAGGCCGCGCTCGGCGCCTTGTTCACCCCGGCCGAAAAGCGCACGCCGGAGCAGCTGGCGCGTGTCGCTCTCGATGACGCGCTGATCGCCGAGCTGCAGGCTGCCGATGTGCTGGTGCTCGGCGTGCCGATGTACAACTTCGGCGTGCCGGCGCAATTGAAGCACTGGATCGATGCCATTGCGCGCAACGGCGTCACCTTCCGCTACACCGAAACCGGCCCCAAGGGCCTGCTCACCGGCAAGACGGTTTACGTGGCGCTGGCGCGCGGCGGCCGTTATCGCGGCACGGAAGCAGACTCGCAAGTTCCCTATCTGAAGACGGTGCTCGGTTTCCTCGGCATGACCGACGTGCATTTCATTTACGCCGAAGGCCTGAACATGGGGCCCGAGTCCGTTGCCCAAGGCTTTGCCCAGGCCGAGGCAGATCTGGCCGCAGCGTTTGCCTGATTTGCGGCGCCCGGAAAAGGAGTTGCCATGAGCAAGAATCGAAAGCCACTCAGCGATGAAGTCAAGCAGTCGCGCAGCGTCGAGCAGCTGGTCGTCGGCAAGCCGACCTCGGATGGCGCCGGGGTCAAGCTGACGCGCGTGCTGACCCAATCGCTGCAACGCCGGCTCGACCCTTTCCTGATGCTCGACGCTTTCGGCAGCGACAATCCGGACGACTACATCGCCGGCTTTCCCGATCACCCGCACCGCGGCTTCGAGACGGTGACCTACATGATCGCCGGGTGCATGCGCCATCGCGACAACGCCGGCCACGAAGGGCTGCTCGACAACGGCGGCGTGCAGTGGATGACCGCCGGCCGCGGCGTCATTCATTCGGAAATTCCGCAGCAGGAAGAGGGCGTGATGGAGGGTTTCCAACTCTGGCTGAATCTGCCCGGCAAGGACAAGATGAGCGCGCCATGGTATCGCGACTTCGCGGCGGCCGACTTGCCGCGCCTGGTCACCGCGGCGGGCGTCGCCGTGACCGTCATCGCCGGCGAGAGCCAGGGCGTGAGCGGCGCCGTGACCCGCGCGGCGACGGCACCGCTTTACCTCGATCTGCATCTGCCGGCCGGCGCACGCTTTGCGCAAGCCCTGCCGGCCGGGCATAACGCCTTCGTCTATGTCTATCGCGGCGAGGTAAGCATCGCCGGCAGCGCGGTGCCGATACAACGCATGGCGATACTTTCCAATGACGCGCACGCCGACGGGGTGGTGATTGAATCGGCCGGCGGGGCCAGGGCCTTGCTGATTGCCGGACGTCCGCTCAACGAGCCGATTGCGCAGTACGGCCCGTTCGTGATGAACACCGAGCAGGAAATCTATCAGGCGCTGAACGATTTTCGCGACGGCCGCCTGGCTTGAGGAGGCGTGCGGCGAGCGAGCGCCGCACGCCGATGATTCGGCCACGCCCGCGCACAACTTGCGTGTATCGTGAACGCCGATTCCGGCCATCCCGGCCGCATCTTTCATTCGACGCTCATGGAACACGTCAAATCAAGAACCGAGAAGCTTGATGTTCGCGGCCTGCGTTACAACGTCCGGCATTGGGGGCCGGACAGCGCGCCGGCGGTATTTTTCCTGCATGGCTGGATGGATTGTTCGCCGACCTTCCAGTTTCTGGTCGACGCCTTGCAGGAATCCTGGCATGTGATTGCGCCGGACTGGCGCGGTTACGGCGAATCCGAGTGGTTGCGCCGGCCCTACTGGCACCCCGATTACTATGCCGACCTCCATTGCCTGCTGGCGCATTATTCCCCCGGCAAACCGGCGCGACTGGTCGGCCACAGCATGGGCGCCAATGTCGCCGGCATATACGCCGGCGTTCGCCCGGGGCAGGTTTCCCAGCTCGTCATGCTCGACTTTCTCGGGCTCAAGCCGGCGATCGACGACGATTCGCCGACCCTGATCGGCAACTGGCTGAAGAATATCGAGGCCAAGCCGAGTCCGAGCATTTTTCCGAACTGCGAAGCGCTGGCCAATCGCCTGATGGAAGAAGACCCGCGCCTGAGCGAAGCGCGCGCCGAATTCCTGTCGTGGAGCGTCAGCCGCTTTCGTGACGACGGCATGGTCGAAAGGGCTTGCGACCCCTGGCACAAGATTCCGGCGCCGGCGGTCTATCGCATCGACGATACCCTGGCGTGCTGGCAGCGAATCAAGGCGCCGGTGCTGTTGCTGATTGCCGAGCACGGTCTAGTCAACCGGCGTTTCGGAAACGATCCGCCGGAATTCAATCGGCGTATCGCCAGCTTTCAACAACTGCGGACGGTGCATATCCCCGATTCCGGTCACAACCTTCAGCACGACCAGCCGGAACTCACGGCGGCCGCGATCGAAAGCTTCCTGTCCAGAGACTGAGTCGCCGATCCAGCCGAACCCCGGAAGCCGCGACCTTGCGCTTTCGAGCGGATGGATTACGCTGAAAGCGATCGACTCCCGCGCTGCATAAAATTTCACAAACAGCGCGCGAAAGCGAAGCCGGCACTCGAAGAGATTCCCACGCATGAGTCTGCAGCCGGCGCTGCGTCACGTCGATGCGGCTTGAATCAGTGAATTTCGGAGGGCACCATGAAGTCACTTCTTGCGACGGTTTTTCTGCTCTCGGCACTCTTTGTCCAGGACGCGACGCTGCAAGCTCAGGGCGTATTTGTAAGCCCGGGGGAAAACGGCCCGGTCTATTCCGACAAGCCGAATTCAGGCGCCAGAGAGGTGAACCTGCCGCCGCTCAACGTCGTGACACCGCCGCCGAAACCCGCGGCTGCGAGCATCGGCGATCCGGTGAAGCGCGATGCCGAAGCCCCGCTGTATCGCAGCTTCTCGATCGTGTTCCCCGAAGGCGACAGCAGCGTCATCGCCAATACCGCCGTCTTCGCGGTGCGCGTTGCCCTTGATCCGCCGCTGGCCGAGCGGCACGCAATTGTCGTCAGCATCAACGGGCGCCCGGTCGAGCAGCGCTTTACGGCCACCGAGTTCATGATCCCGCCGGAATTCTGGGGCGACAATTTGCCGCCGCCTTTCCTGGAAATCCAGCTCGACGCAAGCATTGTCGATGCCAACGGTCAAGCCTTGATGAAGGCCGCGCCCATCCGGTTCTTCTTGCGCCATTCGACGATACAATCGTGAAGCGCAGTGACCGATCCGCGCGAAGCTTGCCACGAAAAAGCAGCCACGTTATCGAGAGCATCTTGGCCGGCGACGGCGCGAATCCGTCGCTATCCCAGATCGCATATTGGTGGTAAGATAAAGCTAGGAGTCGACAAAATATTTCCAGGCAAGATTAGAAAAGAAGTTCCGCGCGGGCAGTCGCTTGATTCATTCACCGAGTTCGACCGGGCAACCAACGCCTTGAAGTTGGTTCGGTCGTTTCGCTCGCGCGTGCGATAGGGGTATCCGAAATTAAGCAAGTGAGGCCGGAGATTTTTCGTTCTCACTCGTCGTTTGCTTTGAAAGCGTTTTGCTCCTCATGGGGGTGGCATATGGCTGGCAAATCGAAGCACGACAGTTTGCGCCCGCGCGCAATAGCCCTGGCAGTCGCCATGATCTTCAATGGCCCGGTACTGGCGGTTCTGCCAACCGGCGCCCAGGTGGTCTCCGGTTCCGCGCAGATCGGCACGGTCGGCAATACCATGTCGGTCAGCAACAGCCCGAATGCCATCATCAACTGGAAGACCTTCTCGATTGGCCAGAGCGAGGTGGTGAAGTTCCTGCAGCAATCGGCGTCGAGCACGGTGCTCAATCGCGTCGTCGGCGGCCAGCTGTCGGAGATCATGGGTCGCCTGAGCTCGAACGGCAAAGTCTTCCTGATCAACCCTGCTGGCATTCTGGTCGGCGCCGGCGCGACGATCGACACCGCCTCATTCCTGGCCTCCACCCTGCAGATGCTCGACCAGGATTTCCTGGCCGGAAAGCTCAAGTTCCAGGGCGATGCCGACTCGGGCACGATCACCAACCAGGGCTGGATACGCACGGGCTACGGCGGCCATGTCGTGCTGATGGCGCCGCACATCGAGAACAGCGGCATCATCGAAGCGCCGGGCGGCAAGATCCTGCTCGCCGCCGGACAGAAGATCACCCTCAGCAGCCTCGACCTCGATGGCTTGAGTTTTGAAGTGCAGGCGCCGAGCGACAGCGTGCTCAATCTCGGGCAATTGCTCGCCGACGGCGGCGTGGTCAAGGTTTTCGCAGGTTCGCTCAAGCACAGCGGCGACATCCGCGCCAACGCGCTGACGCGCGACGCGGGCGGAGAGATCGTGCTCGCGGCGCAGGGCATGTCGAACTCACCGCAGGCAGCACCACGACGGCTAACGGCGCCAGCGGCGGCACAATCCAGATCGAATCGCAAACCGGCACGGCGCGCGTCGCCGGCAATGTTTCGGCGACCGGCAGCAGCGGCGTCGGCGGCGGCATCGACGTGCTCGGCGAGAAGGTGGTCCTCGCCGGCAACGCCAGCCTCGACGTTTCGGGCGCGGCCGGCGGCGGCGCGATTCGCGTCGGCGGCGACTGGCATGGCGCCAACGCGCTGGTGCAGAACGCGCAGTCCACCTTCGTCGGCAGTGACGTCAATCTCAAGGCCGACGCCGGCGTTCAGGGCGATGGCGGCAAGATCGTCGTCTGGTCCGACGGCGACACGCGCTATTTCGGCAAGCTTTCCGCCCAAGGCGGCGCGAACGGCGGCGACGGCGGTAGCGCCGAGGTCTCCGGCAAGGGCAGCCTGATCTTCAACGGCGGCGCCAATCTCGGCGCGGCCAAAGGCAAAGCGGGAAATCTGCTGCTCGACCCGCTCGACCTCTACATCGATTCGGCCGGTGGGCTCAATCCGTCCATCATAGATGAGAGCACCGACTTCCCCGATAACGCCGTTACCGTGTCGCCGGCGACGCTCGAGGCGATTGTCGGCAATGTCACGCTCTATGCCTCGCACGACATGCGCTTCAACAGCGCGGTCGCGCTGACCGGCGCCAGTCAGGGCCTGACGGCCAGTGCGGGCAACGACCTGCAGATCGGCGCATCCATCACCACCAGCGGCGGTGCGGTTTCGCTGGCCGCCGGGCGCAATGTGCAGATCGGCGCGGGCATCACGACCAGCGGCGGCGCCGTGTCGCTGGCCGCTGGGGGCAACCTAACAGCTTTCGCGGCCAGCCCGATCGCTACCGCCGGCGGCAATGTGACGCTTTCCGCGCAGACCATTTCAGCGGCTCCTCTCTCGATTGCGGCCGGAGCCGGCAGCGCCGGCGCGACGACGAGTGTCGGCGGCCTGACGCTCGGCGCAGTTGCCGGCGGCAGCGTGGCGATGACCAGCGCCGGCAGCGTGAATGTCGGTCCCGTCACGTCGGTCGGTGCATTGTCGTTAGCCAGCCTGGGCGGCAGCGAGACGGTTGCCAGCGTATCGGCCGCCGGAGCGGTTACGCTCAACAGCGCAGCCGGCCTCTCCGTCGGGACGATTGATACCGGCGGCGGCAACCTGACCCTGGCTGGCGCATCGGGCATCAGCGCCGCGGCGATCACCACCCACGGTGGCAACCTTTCGGCGACCAGCACCGGCGGTGGTTTAAGTGATGTGTCGACAATCGACACCCGCGCGGCTGCCGGGCCGGACGGTGGCGTTTCGATTCAGGCCGCTGCGACGACAAACACGGGGTCGATACGGGCGGGCAGTGCGGACATATCGATCAGCGGCAGCGATCTCAGTTCCACCGGTGCGGCGCTCGATACGACCGGCAATGTATTTCTCACGGCGAGCGCCGGCAGCATCAGCAACTTCACGGTCAATAATGCCAATAGCATCACCGCATCGGCGACGAACAACGCGGACCGTTCGGACGCGAGCGTAACGCTGTATTCAGACTTTGTGCTCAATGCCACCGCGATAAGCGCCAATACGACACACTGCACCAGCAGTTCGGACTGTAATGGCGCAATGGTCAGCCTGACGGGAGCGGAGGGCGTCAATGTTGGTACGGTGACCGCCAACGCGCCGGCGACCACGTACTCCGGTTGGACCCCGCAGTACCAGGTGCGTTACCGCAGCGTGACGATTGACGGCGGCAATGGTCCGATCCTGGCGATGAGCCCCGCGTCACAAATTACTGCAACCGACGTGAGCTTGCAGACTAACCAGTATTCGGGCAGTGGCATCGGCTCGGTAGCACTACCGATCAATGTCGATGCCGAGCGCAACCTCACGCTTAAGCCGAATGGCGATTTCAGCGTGGTGCTGAACGGCAGCGGGCCCATCCAACTCGATATCCAGCCGGGCGTCGCAGCCAGCGGAACCTATGCCGGCACGTTGACAAAATCCGGCCAGATCGACCTCAGCCTGATGGCCGACGACACGACGGTGACTGCCAGCAATTTCGCTATCACCGGCGGATTCGACACGATGGTTTACCGCGCGTGGCCTTCAATCAGCCTCAGTGTGCCGAACGGTAGTTTGGTCGCCAGCAATGTCGCCGTGCCCAAGGGCGACCAGGTGGGTTTCGCCAACACTACCGAGGGCCCAACCGGGATCATCGACATGTCGGTCAACCTGTCGGCTGACAACAATCTGACCGTGGGTAGCTTCACCCGCGAGGCGGGCGCATACCCCAAGAGCACGACCTTCGCCGCAGCGAACGGAAATGTCACGATCGGCAGTGTCGCCGCCAACGCCGATGATGTTGTCGTTACGTCTAATGCCGGCAGCATTCTGGCGACCAGCGATACGTCCGCTGTCGAGATCGCATCGACCGGCAACATCAGCCTAACTGCCAAGTCGATCGGCACCGCCGGATTCGCGCATCCGCTCGATCTGGCCGGCGGCACAATCAACCTGACCAGCACCGACGCGGCTGGCTATATCGGTTCGAGCGGCGCTGCGAATCCAGTGACGGCCGCGACCACCATGCTCACCGTCGATGCCGCCGGGAAATTCAATGTCGATACCCTTGCCACCGACCTCTACAACCTTACGGTCAGGGCCAGTCCGACCGGTGTCGGTTCCGCCGGCATGGCGCAGGTGACGAGCGGGAGTGCCGACAGGACGATCTATGGGTTCGCCAGCGATGGCACGGGCTTCACCCTCGGTAGCGCAATCCCCGGACACTGGGGCGCGCCCGCCACGCAGTTCGCCGGCGGCGGCACGCTGGACTTTACGGCCAAGTCCGGCAACGTCACGCTCGACGGCATCAATTTTGCAGCCAGCGGTGGCAATCTGACGGTGCGCGCCAACCAGCCGGCCACCGGTGCGATTACCCAAACCGGCGGCAGTGAGCTGGACCTCGGTTCGGGTATTCTCACCTTGCGGGCGGACGGCCCGGTGGTTCTCGATGCGGCGAATCTCGGCGGACTGTCGGCGAGCAACGCAAGCTCGAACGCGAACGGCTGCCTCTTTGGCTACCTGTGCGGCGTCGGCAGCTTCACTTCCAGCGCGCTGACCGATCCGGCGCTTCCGAACCCCACCACTTTCACGGTGGTGTCTCGCGGCCCCATAAGTACCGGCGACCTCGCGGCTGACAACATCAACTTCACGGCCTACTCGGGCGGCATCGCCACCGGAAATATTAGCGGCCTGACCGGCGCGGCCACTTCGGTCACCCTGAGAACCGACTCCGGCCTGGGCGGCGACATCCGCACCACCACGATCGAAGCCGGATCCACCACCCTGCAGGCAGCCGGCGACGTCGTTACGGGCACGATCAACGCGGCCCACCCGAATGCAGGCCGCGTGTACATTTCCACGCAGGGCGGGAACATCACGACCGCGTCGATCGATGCCAACAGCGTGCAGCTGTACGCCAACGGCGGTTCCAGCATCATTAATGTCGGCGACATCAATGCCTTTGCGCCGAATCCGAACGATATTACGATCAATGCCGACACCAGCATCACCACCGGCTCGCTCGATGCTCAGTCCATCAGCATCGGCGGCAATTGCTGTACGACCTATCCGTCGATCAGCACCGGTGCGATCGGCAGCCATCTGCCCGGATACTCCCTCAGCATTTCCGGTTCGTCGATCAACATCGGCGGCCCGATCAACCTCGATAGCGACACCTACGGCGAGACCCTGAATCTCTACGCGCAGACTGGTGATATCACGATCGCGGGCAACATCACCACCGGACAGGGTGGCGATCAGTACAATCCGATGACTCTCGATGCTGACGCCGGCCAGCTGAAAATCAACGGCGGCAACGGCGCGATCAGCACGCTGGACGGCTCCTACCTGAGCCTGCATGCCGGGAATACCTCGACCGCGAACCCGTTCACTTTCGCCATCATCGATGCCGGTCCGACCGGCGGGGTGACGGTCGATGCGCCGGCGGGTATCGAGCAAACGGGTTACGGCATCACCGCCGGCACCGTGGCCCTCAGGGCCACTTCTCCCGGCGCCACGATCAAGAGCGGCGGAAGTTCCCTGACGCTGCACGAGACTACCGACCTGACGATCGAAGCCGGCGGTGCCGTGAATATCCAGCTTACCGGCGCCGAGGGTGTCGCGCCCGAACTGACCAACCTCGATATCACGCGCAGCGACAGCAGCGCCCCCTTCCGCCTCGACGATGGCAACTCCAACCAGCTTAGCAGCACCCAGAGCCTCAGCGTGACCGCCGCCGAAGGCGGGGGTGTCAGCCTGTATCTGAATTCCGGCGAGACAGACACGGGCTTCACCAATTTCCGCTATCACAATACGGACAGTTCCGGCTCCAACGCCGGCGACATTTACGGCCAGGGGATCTACAGCAACGGCGGCAGGATAAAACTCGTTTCCGATTCGGGCGGGATCAGCACCGGCAACATTGACAGCAGAGACGGCTGGGGCAACGGCGGCCGCATCTCCCTGCACGCCTATGCCGGCATCGACGTTTCCGACGAGGTCAATGCGGGCAACGGTGCGATCAGGCTGAAGGTCGACAGCGGCAATATCAGCAGCAGTGGCTACGGTTTCCTGAGCGCCGACTCGGTGCACGCGAGCGCCGGCTCCGGCGACATCGGGTCGAGTGGAAGGTGGCTCGACATCAGCGCGAATTCGGTCAAGCTGTACTCCACCACCGCCGGCGAGGGCGCCGGCGGCAATGTGTACGCCAACCTCAGCGAAACGAGCCGCGTCAAAATCAACGCCGACAACGGATTCGACGTCACCTCCGACACCAGCCTGAGTTCGCTGTCCATCACGACGCGCGGCGACGGTAGCGGCGACACTTCCATATCCGCGGCGGGTCAGAATTTCGACATCTTGCGCAATGGAAGCGGCATCGACGTCGGCGCTATGACCTCGCCAGGCTTTGGCGCCGTGACCTCGGCGACACCGCTCGACAAGTTTTCCCTGACCGTCACCTCCGGCGACATCCATGTCTATGGCACCGGCGCAAATTCAGTAGCGGCCGATTCGCTGTCCTTCCATGCCGATGGCAATCTGATCCTCGACGGCAGCGATTCGCCTTTGGTGCTGTCGAACGTGCGACAGAACTTTACGGCGACGAATGACCTCACGCTGAGCGGCGCGGCGAGCATCAGCGCCTCCGGCGCGCAATCCTTCAGCGCCGGCAGGGATTTGTCCGTGACCGCCGGCGCCGGCGGCGGCGAAACGATATCGATCAGCAACACCGGCAGCGGCGACCAGATGTTCAGTGCGGCGCGCAACCTCACCCTGACCGGCGGTTCCAGCAGCAACGAGACGCTCAGCGTGAGCAACACAGGCGGCGGCAATCAGAGCTTCACCAGCCAGAACGGCAATATCGCCCTGTCCGGGGGATCCGGCGACGGCGCAACGCTCAGCGTCGTCAACGCGGGCGGCGGCAACCAGAGCTTCACCAGCCAGAATGGCAATATCGCTTTGTCCGGCGGATCCGGCAGCGGCGCGACGCTCAGCGTGAGCAACGCGGAGGGCGGCAATCAGACCTTCACCAGCCAGAACGGCAATATCAGCATCAGCGGCGGCGGCGATTCCAGTTGGGTTGACATCAGCACAAGCGGCGGCACCCAGACGCTTACGGCGTCTGGTGAGGGGAGCCAAATCATCCTCACGGGCGGCGGCGTCGAGGAGACGGCAGGCGCCTTCGTGCACTTGGCCCAGAACTCGGACGGCGGGCAATTGCTGACCGCGACGGGTGGCATTACGTTTACGGGCGGTGACAGCGACGGAAGTTACGTCGCCGTGCAGAACAACGGCAGCGGCCGGCAGCAGATCGGCGAAGCATTCTGGTTCGCTAACACGACGCCGAGCGTTACCCTGCAGGGCGGGACCGGAACCGGTTCCTACGTGCTGCTGCAGTCGGCCGGCGAACAATGGGTCACGCCGGTGGTTTCGATTAGCGTGCTGGGCGGCAGCGGTGACGGTTCGTATGCACTGATCAATGGTACCCAAACTGGAAATTACGGACAAAATCAGTTGATAGGGCATCCCGGATGGACCTATACCGACCAGTCTCCGTACAGTCCGTATATTTCTGGGGATTACCGTTACGACACGCCGTCGAGCATCACGGTCACCGCGGGTTCGGGCTCGAACGCCTATGCGGAAATTTCCGCAAGCGGGCAGCAAAGCGTGTATTCGACCGGCACGATCACGTTGACGGGCAGTGCGGCCGATGGCGCCTACGCGCGGATCACCGGCGCCGGCCAGGATATCCGCAGCGGCGACATGCTCAGCTTGCTTGCCGGCAGCGGCGATGGCGCCGATGCGCTGATCGTTTCCAGCGGCGCCAATCTGCAATACATCGCTGCCGGTTCGCTGACGCTGACTGCGGGTGGCGACGGCGCCTATCTTAAGAGCGCCTCGGCGCGCATTGTTTCCGGCGGCGACCAGCAGTTCGGGGATGCCTGGGCAGAGACCTCTGTCGGGGATACGGTCCTGACCGCCGGTTCCGGTCCGAATTCCGTCGCCGAGATCTTCGCGACCGGTTCGCAGAATCTGACCTTCGGCGACCTGACCCTGCGAGGCGGCAGCGGCGATGGTGCAGCGGCTTCGATAGCGTCCGATGCGACGCAGACCATTTCCGCCAATACGGTCGCATTGGCCGGCGGCAGCACACGCGGCGCGGACGCCTTCATCACCGCCGCGAGCGATCAGACCATAAATGCCGGCGACACCAGCCTGACCGGCGGCAGCGGCACCGCGGCTGGCGATGCGCGCGCCTACATCACGAATTCGGCGGGTGTGCAGTACCTCAGCGTCAGCGACTTGCACGTCACCAGCGGCGCCGATTATGGCGCGGCGACTATCAGTACCCAGGGCTCGGCGCAGACTATTTATGCCAATGATATCTCTGTCGCCGCCGGCGAAGGCGCCAACAACGGCGGCCCCGTATTCGCCAGCATCGATAGCGCCGGGACGCAGGCCATCTCGGCAAATTCCGTCGAAGTCAACAACCAGTACGCACCGGGCATGCTGCGCATCCATTCGGCTGGCGCCCAGTCCATCAGCACCTGGGGCGCAATCAGCGTGCTGGCCTCTGCCGGGGACGCCCAGATCGACAGCGGGGCTACCCAGTCCATAAGCGCCAGCAGCGGTTCGCTGACCATCCAGGCGCTCGGCGGATCGGGCTCGGCGCGTGTCACGACGCCGGGCGCACAGACCATCAGCACCTGGGGTGCGATCGACGTCCAGGCTTCCACGGGGGATGCCGAGATCGGCAGTGGGGCGACCCAGATCATCAGCGCCAGCAACGGTTCGCTGCGCATTCAGGCGCTCGGGGGATCGGGCTCGGCGAGCGTCACGACGCCCGCTGCCCAGTCGATCGAAACGCGCTATGTCGAGGTGAGCACACAGTCCGGGGCGACCGGTAATGCAGAACTCACTGCCGGCAGCCAGCTGATTCATACGACCAACGGTAGCGCCGGCGCGAACGGCAGTCTGTACGTCGCGGCCCTGGGCAGCGGCACGGCGCAGATCGTCAGCGGTGGCGGCCAAGTGCTCGAAATCGACTACCCGGAATTGATGCAGGGCAGTCGCGACGGGCGCATCACCGTCGGCGACGCCGGTGCGACAGGCCACTCGCTGATCAGCGCTGTCGATCAGGATGTCTTCGCGCGTTCGATCACCGTCCTCGGCGGATCGGGCTCGGGCGCAACGGCCGAGATCAACGTCTCCGGTGTGCAGACCGTCAGCTTGGTGAGTTCGACCGCCACGTCCGGCGCTGGCCTGACGCTGCTCGGCGGTTCTGGCAGCGGCAGCAGCGCGCTGATCGACCCGGCCATTCAGAACATCGTATCCAACGGCGACATCAGCGTCACCGGCGGCAGCGGTTCCGGTAGCGTCGGCGGCATCATCGGCAGCGGCGACCAAACCGTTCTGGTCACCTCGGGTGGCGCCAACAGCATTGACGTGATGGGCGGCGGTGGCGCCAGCGCGTTCGGCCAGATCACCACCACGGGCTATATCCAGCGCATGGGCACGAGCGGCGGCATTGTTCTCAACCCAGGTGGCGGAGCCAACGGCGACGCGATCATCGGCGCTAGCGGAGCCAACTCGCAGAGTCTTGTCGTCTGCAGCACCGGCAGCTGCAGCTTCGCCTCGATCGCGAGCAACCCGTTCATCAACCCCGCCACCGAAGTCGGCGTTTTCGCCAATCCGATTACGGGGCAACTCTCGGATGTCACGGTCGCGACAGGCGGCGCTCCCCCGCCGGGTACGACCTCAACGTTGCCGATCGACATCACCTCGCTGTTGCTGTGGAACCCGACGCTGGAGATGTCGGAAGACGATACTGACAACTACTTCTGGCGGCGTTGGCCGGTGTGTCGCTGATGAATACCATTGCCAATTGTTCATTGCGCCGGATCGTGCTCGCGGCGTATCTCGGCCTCGGCCTCGGCACCGCCCTCGCGCAGGATGTGGGCGAAATCGTCTATGTCCAAGGCGTCACCAGCGCCCAGCGCCCGGGCAGCGAAGCGCGCTTCCTGTCCAAGGGCGATGGCATCGCCCAGGGCGAGGTCATCAACACCAGCGAACGCGGCTATGCGGTGCTGGGCTTGAAGGACGGCAGCAAGCTGACGCTGCGTTCGAACACCGCGTTTGCGGTCAACGAACTCAACCAGCAGCCGGGCAGTGAGAGCCTGGTCATGAACTTGCTGCGCGGCGGCTTGCGCGTGTTCACCGGGCTGATCAGCAAGGCCCGCCCGACGGCCGCCAGCCTGACGACCGTGACCGCCACCATCGGCATTCGCGGCACCGAGTTCGACGCCCGCCTGTGCGGCCCGGACTGCGCGCGCGAAGCGGAATTTGCGCGCCCGGCGCCGGGTGCCGCGCCGCAGGACCTGGTCGTGGCGCGCGTCGTGCAGACCGGCGGCGAGACTTCCGCCGTGGCCGCCAACGGCAGCGCCCGGGCGCTGGCGCCCGGCGCCGCGCTGTTCAATGGCGAACGCGTGCACACCGGCGCCGATTCGTACGCGGTGCTGGCCTTCCGCGACCAGAGCAAGATGACGCTCATCGAAAAAACCGAAATGAACCTCGAGGACGTGCGCACGGCGGGCCTGGCCGAGCAGGGCAATTTCGTGGTGCGGCTGCTGGCCGGCGGCCTGCGCGCTTTCACCGGCCTGATCGGCAAGGCCAACCGCAGCCACGTGAAGTTCATCACCCCGACGGCGACCATCGGCATTCGCGGCACCGGCATCGATATACGGCTGCAACCCGACGGCACTTTCCTTTACACCTGGAGCGGCAGCGCCACGCTCGATGCCGGCGGCCAGGAAATCGTCGTCGACAGCGACCACGCCGGTGTTTTCGTTTCAGCGGGCAACCTGCTGCAACTGCTCGAGTCGGTGCCGCCGTCCTTCTTCAGCGAACATGCGCCGCGCCCGGATAATGTCCCGGTGAATTTCGACGAACTGTTCGCCGTGCAGATCAATGGCGAGGTCGTGCCCGGCCTGTATGTCGGCGTGCGCAAGGGCAACGTCAATATCGTCTCGGCGAGCGGCTTCTTCATCGATCTCGGGCCGTTCGAGGCGGGCTTGCTGGCCGAAGGCGGCGACCATCCGATACACATCGAGCCCTTGCCGGGCTTCCTGTTCAGCGACCCCTTCCCCCTCCCCGATGACGACGATTTCCGTCCCATGCGCCTGATCGAACTTTACGGTCCGGGAGGGCTTTCGGCGAATGGTCAATGTCTATTAAGGTAGGTTTTATGCGAATGCCATCATCCGCGCTGCTGCGCGCCGCACCTCTGGCCTGCCTGACGGCGCTGGCGGCCTTCGCTGCCGCGCCGGCGGCGGCGCAAAGTGCCGTGCCGAGCGCAGCGCAGGGGCCAGGGGCGGCGGATGTCCTGCTCGACGTCAAGCGCTTCGAGATCGTCGGCAGCAATCCGCTGTCGGATGCGGAAACCGCAGCCGCATTGGCGCCGCATCTCGGCGTGCATCGCAGCCTGGCCACCCTGGAGGCCGCGGCGACGGCGCTCGAAGCCCGCCTGCGCGAGCGCGGCTTCTCGTTCCACCGGGTCATCGTTCCGGCGCAGAAACCCGCTGCCGGCGCGGTCAAGCTGGAGATCCTGCAATTCCCGCTGGCCTCGGTCGCGGTCGTCGGCAACCAGTTCTTCTCGGCCGACAATATCCGCCGCAGCTTGCCCGGACTCGCCCCCGGAACGACTCCCGACGTGCTCGAGATTTCGAGCGAGCTTGGCCTCGCCGCCGAACATCCGTCCAAGCGCGTCGCCATCGTCCTCAAGGAAAGCACCACGGCCGACGCGCTCGATGCCGACATCCGGGTGCACGACGTCGCGCCGGAACAGTTCTTCACCAGCTTCACCGCCAACACCCGCGACGAATACAACACCAACAACCTGAGCACCGGTTACACGCGCCTGACCGTCGGCTACCAGAACGCCAATCTCTTCGATCGCGATCATGTGCTGACGGCTTCGTACACGACCTCGCCCGAGCATCCCGAGCGCGTCAGCCAGTACGGCGCGTTTTACTGGATCCCGCTCTACGGTTACGCCACCAGCCTGCAGCTTTACTACACGCACTCGGACGTGCGCACTGGCGCCATCGGCCTCGGGGCGTCGTCGTTCAACGTCAGCGGCACGGGCGATTTCGCCGGCCTGCGCCTGACGCATTCGCTGCCGAAGTACGGCGCCGTCACGCAGAATGTCGCACTGGCTTTCGACGATCGCTATTTCAAGAACGATGTCGGGGTCGCGGACGTCGCGCTGCCGCCGGCCCCGGTGCGCAGCCAACCGCTGTCGTTGCGCTACACGGCGCGCCTGGACCAGGACTGGGGCGGCGTCGGCGCCTACGCCGAGCCGCTGAGCAACGTCGGCGGCGGTCACGCCAATTCGGACACCGATTACGACATCGCCCGCCCCGGCGCCAAGAAGAACTGGAGCGCCTTCCGCTACGGCATCGACGCCAACTATGCGCTCGGCAACTGGGGTCTCGTGGCGCGTCTGCGTGGACAGGAGACCAACTCCGAACTTATCCCCGGCGAGCAGTTCGGCCTGGGCGGCGTCGCTTCGGTGCGCGGCCTGCGCGACCGCGAAATTGGCGGCGACCGCGGCTACACCCTGAACCTCGAGGCCCTCGGTCCGTCGCTGGCGGGCGGGGTGCGTCCGCTGTTCTTCTTCGATTGCGGCAGCGCCCGGGTGCTGAACGCGCAACCCGACGCGATCAGCCGCGAATCGGCGTCAAGCATCGGCATCGGCATGCGCGGCAACTGGGATCGCCGGCTCGACGTCTCGGCCGATCTGGCCTATGTGCTCAACGGCATCGCATCGACGGACAGTGTTGCCGGCACGCCGGCCGGCCATATCAAGCTGTTGTTCGCGGCCTTCTACCGCTTCTGAACGACGCTCTCACAGCGCCGGGGCGTGCCTGAGCGGCCGATCCCGGCAGCTGCCTATTTCTTGACGGCCGGCGTGGCGGGTTCCAGTCCCTGCTTCTTGATGACCGGATAAGCCGATTCGGACGTCAGAAACTTGATCAGTTGCTGGCCCGCGGCCGGCTCCTTCGATGCCTTGGCGACGCCGACGGAGAAGACCGTCACCTTCTGATACGGCTCCGGGATGGTGCCGACAAAATCGACGCCGGGAACCGGCAGCAACTCGCTGACCTGCTGGAAGCCGATCTCGACATCACCGCGCGCGACCCAGGTGGCGACGCGATCCTTCACGACCTCGGTGGCCTTGCGCATGACCGGCTGGTCAGCCCCGCCGATCAGCGGAAAAACATTCTTGGACAGATACACGCCGCTGGCGCTGGCCGAATAGCCGATCGACTTTGCGTCGAGCAGGGTTTTTTCGAAGGCTGCTTTGGTGCTGATGTCCGGTTTCGGTTGGCCGGCCTTGACCACCATGCCGATCTTCGAATTGACGAGGTCGACGCGGCTTTTCGGCACGGCGAATCCCTGGTCGATCAGCTTGTCGAGTTCGGTGTCGGCCATCATCAGCAGGTCGGCGGCTTCGCCGCGCTGTATGCGTGCGGGAATGGCCGTCGGCGACGAGCCCATGGAAGAACCGGAGATCAGCACCACCTTGTGGCCGGTTTCCTTTTCAAAAAGCGGCGCGAGTTCTTCCATGGCTGAGAACAAGCCGCCGGAACTCATGACAATGACGTCAGCCGCCAGGGCGCTGGCGCCCGAAAACACGAAAGCCAGCAAGCTTAACCTGAGTAAGAATTTCATTTTTTTAAGATCTCATCAAGGTTGAAGAAGCGAAGAAGAAGCAGACGATATTTACGCTGTGGAAGGCTCCCCGTCAAGCAACTGATCGAGCACGTAGGGCAGAATCCCGCCGTGGCGGAAATATTCGATCTCGATGGGCGTGTCGATGCGGCACAGGACCGGCCGCTCGACGCGTTCGCCGTTGCTGCGCGTGATCACCAGGGTGAGCGTTTGCTGCACCGCAAGCCCGGCGGCGATGCCGATGATGTCGAATTGCTCGTCGCCGCGCAGGGCCAGCGACTTGGCGCTGTCGTCGCCGGTGAATTGCAGCGGCAGCACGCCCATGCCGACCAGGTTGGCGCGATGGATGCGCTCGTAGCTGCGCACGACGACGGCGCGCACGCCGAGCAGGCGGGTGCCCTTGGCCGCCCAGTCGCGCGATGAGCCGGTGCCATACTCCTCGCCGGCGAAGACGATGGTCGGAACGCCGCGCTGCTGGTAGGCTGTGGCCGCGTCGAAGACCGTCGTCTGCTTTCCGTCGAGCAGGGTGAAGCCGCCCTGCGGCTGCCGCCCTTCGGCATCGAGCGGCAGCATCAGGTTGCGGATGCGCACGTTGGCGAAAGTGCCGCGCATCATGATTTCGTGATTGCCGCGGCGCGAACCGTAGGAGTTGAAATCTTTGCGCTCCACCCCTTGCGCGCGCAGCCATTGGCCGGCCGGCGAGCTTTCGCTGAACGAAGCGGCGGGCGAAATGTGGTCGGTGGTCACCGAGTCGCCGAGGATCAGCAGCGCGCGCGCGCCGCGGATGTCGCCGGCCTCGATGTCCGGCAGTTCGAGGAAGGGCGGGCAGGCGATGTAGGTCGACGCCGGCCAGTCGTAGACCTCGCCGCTCGGCGCGGGCACGGCATTCCACAGGTCGTTGCCGCTGGTGAAATCGCCGTAGCGCCGCTTGAAGGTCGCCGGGTCGAGC
>CAIXAY010000066.1 GCA_903917505.1 uncultured beta proteobacterium
ACCGTGCTGCAGCAGTTCGCGCCCCCTTGCCTGCGCCGCATCTTTCACCGCATCAACTGCGGCCAGAGCGCCGCTGTCGCCAGCGGTTTCCAGGCGGCGCGCGGCGCCTGGGTGGCGACGCTCGACGGCGACGGGCAGAACGACCCGGCCGATCTGCCGGCGATGCTCGCGCAGGCGGAAAAGGAAGGCGTTGATTGCGTCACCGGCGTGCGCCGCAAGCGGCAGGACACCTTTATCCGCCGTTTTTCCTCGCGCGTGGCCAACGGTTTTCGCAACTGGATCACCGGCGACCGGGTCAGCGACAGCGGCTGCGGCATCCGCGTCGTGCGCCGCGCTGCCGTGCGCGAGATTCCGGTGTTCAACGGCATGCACCGCTTTCTGCCGACGCTGCTGCGCGGACAAGGATTCAGCGTCGCCGAAACGGCGGTCGGGCACCGCGAACGGCTGCGCGGCGTCTCGAAATACGGGGTGCATAACCGCCTGTGGCGCGGCATCCGCGACTGTTTCGGGATCCGCTGGTATCTTAAGCGCGCCGTGCGTTCCGACCGTCTTGACGAAGCGCGACGATGACCGAAGAAACGCCGCCCGACGCGCAAGCCCCCGACGAACTGCAGGACGACGCCGTCGTCCCCGACATCGAGCAGGTCGCCGAGAACACCCTGCGCAAACTCCTCATCCTGCTGGCAATCGGCGCGGGGCTGTTGCTGGTGGTCCACGCCACGCCCTTCGGCGAACACGTGCGCAGCTGGGACTCGCTGGCCCGACTGTTCAAGGACGGTGGCATCAACGCGCAGATCTATTTCGTCGTGATCAGCACCTTCCTGATCATGGCCGGAACGCCGCGCCTCGTTTTCTGCGCGCTGGGCGGCTTCGCCTTCGGCTTCTGGGAAGGTTTGCTGTGGTCAACCTGCAGCAGCCTGCTCGGTTCTTTCATCACCTTCCGCGCCGCGCGCTGGGGCGGCCGCGCCTGGCTCACCGAACGTTTCGGCAGGCATCGTTTCTTCGCGCGCATCGTGCACGCCAAGCCGACCATCGCCTCGGTCGCGCTGATCCGCATGCTGCCGGTCAGCAATGTGATCATCAATGTCGGGCTGGCCCTGAGCCACGTCGGCAATCGCGCTTTCCTGGTCGGTTCGGTGCTCGGCTTCCTGCCGCAAGGCGTCGTCGCCGTGATCATCGGCAGCGGCATGGCCGAGAGCGTGCCGTGGGCCGGCGCCGCGCAGATCGCCATCGCCGGTGTGCTGCTGCTGGCCATTTTTTTCTGGACCCTCAAACACCGGCGCAAGCAGGACTAGCGCCCGGATTTTCGAACCTCCCGGCAAACGCGTAGAAATCATTTCGCATGCCGACAATTACGCTATGGGAACTCGAATCATGGATCTGCTGCTCAAATCTTTTCTGATCGCTGCGGCCGCCGCCGCCCTGCTCTGCGCCTGCGGCAAGACGGACGCGCCGGGCGCCGAAACCAAGGTCGCAGAAGCGGCGCCGGAGCCTGTGCTCAAGGACGGCGGGCTGACGCTGATCGACTTTCAGTTGACCAAGAATGCAGCCGGAAAGCCGGTGCTGAAAGGCAATGTCGGCAACGTGGCGACGCGCAAGATCGCGCACGCGAGCATCGAGTTCAAGCTCCTCGATGCCAAGGGCAACGAAGTTGGAACGGCGACGGCCGCCGTGGACAATCTCGAAGCGAAATTTTCCTGGTCCTTCGAAGTCGAAGTTCTGCCACCGGGTGTGACCTCGGCCAAATTCGCCGCCTTCAAGACCCAGTAGTCGCGCTTTATCAAATTGCCGGCGGCAGGTTCGCGTCCAGCCAGCGCGCCAGCCTGGAAGATGCCGGCCAATTGCGCAGGAAGCGTTCGCGGTCGCGCCGCCAGGCGCGCGCATGGGCTTGTTCCGAGCGGTGCAGGATAAGCGCGTCGAGATCGATGACGAATATTCTATTGTCATGCCAGAGCAGATTGGTCGCCTTGAAATCGCCGTGGCTGATGCGCAAGGCATGCAGCGTTCCGAACAGAACGATCAGCGCGCGCGCCACCTCGGCGTCCGGTTCGTGATCGGGCACCAGGAACTGCAGCAGATTTGCCCCAGGACAGAATTCGTTGACCAGAAAGCCACGTCGCCGCAAGGGCCCGACGCGCTCCTCGACGAGCGCCAGCGGCGCCGGCGTAGCGACGCCGAAGAAGTCCAGCATGTGCCCGGCGCGCCACGAATGCCAGGCGCGGGTCGGGCGCCAGAAGCGCTGCAGCAGATGGCCGAAACCTTTGAGGTTGTAGCGCTTGACGACCAGCGTGCGGCCGGCGAGTCCATTCAATTCGACCTTGGCCACCGTGCAGGTCCGGCCATCCTTGAGCAGCACGCCAGCCGGCATGAGGTCATCGGGAGAGGCCAGCAGCGGCGCGAGATCCTGCGCCGCATCGCGGCGGAGTGCCGTGAAGCGGAACATCCGGCGCTCGACGGCGAACTGCGAGCAATCGCGCAGGGTTTTGGCCAGGAAGTCTTTCAGGCGCGAGGCTCTGGCCTGCTTCACCGCGTACTGCAGCCGAACCGGGTCGGCGCCCCCGAAACCGCCGCCGGCAAGGTAAGCGGCGAGAAGTTCCGGCCGGCAAGCATCCCAAACGAGCGGCAACTGGGCCAACAGCAGCGCGAGGTTGGCGGTCAGCCGCGGCAGGGCCTCGCCCGGCTTGACGGCGCGCACCGCGTCGCCGTCGACGACAAAGAGCTCGCCGGCGACGCGCAGGAAATTGCCGAGGTGCGGGTCGTCATGCACCAGGCCCGCCGCATGCATCCTGCCGAGCATCCGCAATGCCGGTTGCAGGACCGCGAGCGCCGCCGCCCCGCCCGCCGGCAGCGCGGCGAGCGGCGCCCAGGCCTCGGCCAGGCTCTGCGCCCCGTCGAGATAGACGCTGAGCAAGGCCTCGCCGCCGCCCGCGAGCGAACTCGCCAGGAGCAGATCGGGCGTCGGCACGCCGGCCTGTCGCAGCGCTTCGATGCCGGCTTTCTCTTTCGCCCAGTGCCGTGCGCTGTTGCGCCCGACAAAGAGCTTGACCAGGACGCGACTGCCCTGCCACTGTCCCTCGCCGACGATGCGCTTGCCCGGCAGGACGCGTAACAAACGCTGTACGACAACATCACCGCCATCGGCCAGGGCCAGGCAAAACGGCGTCGCCGGCACGCGGCCGGCGGCACGCAAAGCCGCGACGTCGACCCGCGCCATCGATTCGGCGAACGCGTTCACGGCAGCACACCCGGCGCGAATTTTCTCAGGTAGCGCGCCTGCAGGCGATCCGCCTCGCGCCCCAGCGCGGCGAGCAGCGCGGCTTCATCGCGCAGAATATCGCGCAGGCTCCTGGCGAAATAGCCGCGCAGAAAGCGCAGGCGATCGCGCCGCGTCAGGCCAATCTCGAGCGCGGAAAAATACAGGCTGGAGAGGTCCTTGTCGCGCCAGCGGCGCGGCGTTTGCGCGCGCAGCTGCGCGCGATGCAGGTCGATCAGCGAGAGCTTGAGCGTCGCCGCGGTGGGTGCCGGATCGAGATGGAGCAGGAAGTGGCAGATATAGAAGTCGCGGTGGTTGACGCCGGCGCGATGCATGCGCCCGGCCATGTCGGCGACGCGGGCGATCAAGGCGTGTTTCAAGGCGACCGGCGGCGGCGCCTCCCGCCAGGTGCGGCAGAAATCCTCGAGGCTGACGGTCGGCGCCAGTTCTTCGGTGACGATGAAGGAATGGCGCGCCGCCGGGTTGCTGCCGCGCTGGCCGTAAGCGACGGCGCGCATCGTGTCGACGCCGGCCGCGGTCAGGCGATCAATCGCCCGCCATTCGTTGCCGGCGCCGAGCACCGGCAAGCGCAGGCAGACGAGGTTCTTGAAGATTTCCGCCCAGCCGACGCCGCGGTGAATCTTGACGAAGTAAGCGTGTCCGCCGGCCACGGTACGCAGCGTGCGGCGCGCTTCGAGTTCGCGGAAGACCTCGCCGTCGAGCGCCTCGACGGCGACGAAAGGATCGCGGCCGGCCCACAGCGTGCGAAAAGGTTCGTCGAGGAAAAGCGCCGGCTTCACGATCGCGCTTTCAGAATCAGGTCGGCGGCATATTCGGCATTGCTGTAAATATCGGCGGTCTGTGCAAAAGCCAGCGCATTGGCCTGCCAGTGCAGGCGCGCGTTCTTGTCGATGAGCATATCCCGCAGCAGCGCGTCGAGCTCGGCCTGCGCGAAGGGCTCGGGAACGACGAGTCCGGCGCCCGCCTCTTCGATGTAGTGGGCGTAACCGCAGACTGCGGTCGTGAGAACCGGCAGACCGGCGACCACGGCTTCGAGCAGGACGGTGCCGGTATTCTCGTTGTAGGCCGGATGGATCAGGACATCGGCGCCGAGCATGAAACGCGGGATATCGCCGCGCCCCGGCAGCAGACTGACCTGCGCGGCGATTCCAAGCGCCGCGGCCTGCCGCTGAAAATCGGTCGGGTCGTCCTGGCCAATGGCGATCAGCCGCGTCCGCGCGCGCAGTTCATCGGGCAAGGCGGCGAGCGCCTTCAGGCTGCGGTCGAGACCCTTGGTCTTGAAGCCCGAACCGACCTGCAAGAGCAGCAAATCGTCATCCGCCAGCTTAAACTCGCGCCGGAACTCGGCGCGCAGCTCTGCGGCGTTGGCCGGCGCGCGGCGGTCGGGCGAGATGCCCGGCGGCAAGAGATGAAAGCGTTCGGCCGGCGTCGCGTAATGCCGAATGAACAAGGGCTGCTGCAGCGGCGAGATCATCAGGATTTCGGTGCGGCTGTCCGGTGCGAACACGGCGCGCTCGGCCGCGGCGAAATGCCGGTAGCGCGCGGAGAGCCGGTAGAGCGGGTTGCGCAGCGTGCGCGCCTTTTCCTCATAACACGGATCGGCGGCGAAATAGACGTCGAGCCCGGGCATCTTGTTGAAACCGATGACGCGGTCGGCCGGGCGCAGCCTCAGGTCCTCGCCGACCCAGTCGCTGAACTTCGCGTAGCGGCGGGTATTGGTCAGCGCGCGCGCGGGAACCTGCACGATCTCGAATCCCGCCACCGGCTCGCCGCTCCATTCGAGCGCATAAACGCGGATCGCATGGCCGCGCGCCTGGCAGGCGAGCGCGATGCGCAGGAAATCGCGCTGCAGGCCGCCAAAGGGGAAGTATTTGTAGAGGCAGAATGCGAGCTGCATCAGCGACAGTCCTGTTGCGGCGGCGGCGCTTCGACGCCGCGCCGTTGCTTGTAGCGGTTGTAGCCCCAGAGATACTGCTCGGGGCATTGGCGGATCAAATGCTCGATCTCGTGGCTGATCTGTTCGGCGCGCGCATCGGTCGTGCCGCTGATCGCCTGCTGCGGCGGCTGCAGGTGGAAATGGTAACCGGCCCCGCCCGGCAGCCGTTCGGCCCACACCATGATCACCGCGGCACCGCTCTCGGTCAGCCGCGCGGCCAGCGTCATCGTGTACGCCGGCCGGCCGAAGAAATCCACCCAGCGGCCTTCGCCCGAGCGCGGCGCCTGGTCGGGCAGCATGCCCACCGCTTCGCCGCGTTTCAAGGCCTTGAGCAGCGTGCGCACGCCGGTGAGGTCGGCGGCGGCGATGCGCAACTGCCCGCGCGCCCGACCGGCTTCGATCATCGCCTGCATCCAGGGCTGCTTGGGCGGACGGTAGAGCACGGTGACCGGCGCATGCGTCGACAGGTACTGCGCGCACATCTCGAAACAACCCAGATGCGGGGTCAGATAAACGATGCCCCGGCCGGCGCGCATCGCTTCTTCGGCGAGTTCCCAGCCGCTCACCCTGACGACGCGGGCCGCCGTCTCGGCGAGCGGGCGCAGCCAGATGCGCGGCAATTCAAGCGAGGTGCGCCCGGCATTGGCGATGGCCGCCGACCTCGCCCCGCGCGCACCGGCCTCGCCGAGCGCCAGGACCATGTTCTCGCGCATATGGCGGCGGTAGGTCGGCGAGCCTAGCCAGGCCAGCCAGCCCGACACGGCGCCGAGCGCTTGCAGCCAGGCGAGCGGCAGATTGCTGAGCAGACGAAAAAGAAGTATCACGCAATAACCTTACTGACAACGAGTTTGACCCGCCGCCCGCGAAAAACTACAATTATCCCATCCGCCGAGTTAATCAGGACAACTTGCAGGGCGGAGGAAGTCCATAATCGGCTTCCAAAAATTCTGCTAAAGCGTCGCTGCTCAAACCCCGGAGCCGGCAACGCCGCCGCAACGGGGTTTTTTATTGGAGCAGAAAGATATGTCCGACGCTTTTCTTTTTACCTCGGAATCCGTTTCCGAAGGCCATCCCGACAAGGTCGCCGACCAGATTTCGGATGCCGTTCTCGACGCTATCCTGGCCACCGACCCGCGTGGCCGCGTCGCCTGCGAAACCCTGGTATCCACCGGGCTCGTCGTCATCTCGGGCGAAATCACCACGAC
>CAIXAY010000067.1 GCA_903917505.1 uncultured beta proteobacterium
TATTTTTCGCTGATACCCGAAGCGCTGATTGCCTCGAACCTGCCGCCCGAGAAGTTCGGCCAGTATTACGCCACCGGCAGCAGCTACAAGTCCAAGGGCCAGTGCCTGTTTTTCGCCGTCGACATCAACTTTCGCAGCGACTATTTCGACATCGACGAGGCCATCGCCCGCTGCGTGCCGACGGCCAGCGGCACGCCCAAGCACTCGGTCTATGTGGCGGTCTATCGGGTGCTCGAACACCTGCCGGTCTCCGCGCTCGGCAAGCTTTACCTGACTACCGCCTACGGCCACACGCTGGGGCTCGATCGCGCCGCGGAGCTGCCGGACCGGGAAACGGGCCTGCACCTCTACCAGGACCTCGCGCCGGTCAACAGCCTGGTGGTGAGCAATCTCGACCCCTCCGATTTCTATGCCAGCGTGACCACGAGCCCGAGCAAGTTCATCCGCTTCCCGGCGCTCGTCTTCGTCGAGCTTGAACTGGGCGAGCTGTCCACCGACCCGGAAAACGGCCAGGTCAACGACCTGCCCTATCCGTTCATCCATCATTTGCGCGAAGCCCTGATGGTGCTCCAGCCGAGGGCCGACGACAAGCCGAGCAGCAAGGACAGCAAGATGGTGCATCGGGTGCATTCGCTCGAATTCCCCTACCGCATGATCAAGCGCGGCTTTTACCTCGGCAACGGTCCTGATTTCGCCTTCTATCCGATGCTCCCGCACCGGCAGTTGCGCGACGAACACAACCAGTGGTGGCGTTCGGCCAATATTTGAAATGCTGCACACCCGTCGCAGACGCACCCGCTTTCAGCACCCGGAAGGAAATACATGACCCGCCACACCAAGATCGTCGCCACGCTCGGCCCCGCCTCGAGCGACCCGCTCGTCCTCGAAACCCTGATCCGTTCCGGCGTCAATGTCGTGCGCCTCAACTTCTCGCACGGCAAGGCCGAGGATCATATCGCCCTGGCCGCGAGCGTGCGCGAGATCGCCGCCAAGGTCGGCCGACCGGTCGGAATTCTCGCCGACCTGCAGGGTCCGAAGATCCGCATCGGCAAGTTCGCGAGCGGCAAGATCACGCTCGCCGCCGGCGATCATTTCATTCTCGACGCCGACTGCGAACTCGGCGACCAGCAGCGCGTCGGCCTCGATTACACCAATCTGCCCAACGATGTGAG
Organism: uncultured beta proteobacterium; assembly: GCA_903917505.1. The sequence continues at coordinate 1,173 of CAIXAY010000067.1, forward strand.
TTCCGGCAACGTCCTGCTGCTCGATGACGGGCGCATCGAACTCGACGTCGAGCGCGTCGCCGGCCATGAGATCCATACCATCGTCCGCCACGGCGGCGAGCTTTCGAACAACAAGGGCATCAATCGCCAGGGCGGCGGCCTGTCGGCGCCGGCGCTGACCGCCAAGGATATGGACGACATCCGCACGGCGGCGCAGATCGGCGCCGATTTTCTCGCCGTCTCGTTTCCCAAGGGCGCCTCCGACATGTACATGGCGCGCCAGCTGATGCTGGCCTGCGGCGGGCACGCGCTGACCATCGCCAAGATCGAACGGGTCGAGGCCGTCGCCGCGCTCGAGGAAATCCTCGACGCCTCCGACGGGCTGATGGTGGCGCGCGGCGATCTGGCCGTCGAGGTCGGCGACGCCGCCGTGCCGGCGCTGCAAAAACGCATGATTCGCCTGGCGCGCGTAAAGAACAAGCTGGCGATCACCGCGACGCAGATGATGGAGTCGTTGATCCACGCGCCGACGCCGACGCGCGCCGAAGTTTCCGACGTGGCCAACGCCATCTACGACGGCACCGACGCCGTGATGCTCTCCGGCGAATCTGCCGTGGGCAAGTATCCAGTGGAGGCGGTGGAGATGATGGCGCGCATTGTTACCGAAACCGAGCAGCACATGAGGGAGAACCTTGAAGCCGCGCCGCGTGA
>CAIXAY010000068.1 GCA_903917505.1 uncultured beta proteobacterium
CGCCCGCGCCGAGGTGCGCGACGGCATCGCCGCGGGCCTCGAGTACGCGAAGGCGGTCGGCATGCCGCTGGCCATCGAGCCGCTGCATCCGATGCAGGCCGCCGAACGCGCCTGCATCAACACCCTCGAACAGGCGCTCGACCTCTGCGACGAACTCGATCCGGCCCGCAGCGGCGCGCTCGGCGTCGCCGTCGACCTCTATCACGTCTGGTGGGATCCCAAGCTCGCCGCGCAGATCGTTCGCGCCGGCGCCGATCGTCTCATGGCTTATCACGTCTGCGACTGGCTCTCGCCGACGCGCGACCTGCTCAACGACCGCGGCATGATGGGCGACGGCGTCATCGAACTGAAAAAGTGCCGGCGCTGGATGGAAGATGCCGGCTACTCGGGCTGCTCGGAAGTCGAAATCTTTTCGGACTATTGGTGGAGCAGGCCGGGAGAAGAAGTGCTGGCGACCTGCATCGAAAGACATCGGTCGGTGGTCTGAAGCGCAATCGTCAAACGGCAGGCGTTTGCCGAAACTGGAGAAAAAGAATGGTAGATCACAAGGTGGCCATCGTCACCGGCGCGTCGCGCGGCATCGGCAATGCGATCGCGGCCAAGCTCGCCGGCGAGGCTTATGCGATCGTCGCCGTCGGCACCTCGGACATGGAAAAGATCGCGGCCAATCTGCAGGGCATCCGCGAGTTCGGTGCGCCTTTCGCTTACGTGCAGGCCGACGTGTCGAGCGACGCCGGCCGGCAAAGCATCGTCGCCGGCGCGATGGAAAAGTTCGGCCGAATCGACGTGCTTGTGAACAACGCCGGCGTCGCGCCGAAAACCAGAATGGACATTCTCGAGGCGACCGAAGAGAGCATGGACCGGGTGCTCGGCATCAACTTGAAATCCACCTTCTTTCTCTCGCAGGCGGTGGCCAACATCATGCGCCGCGAAGTTGCCGAGATCGCCGGCATTACGCCGAAGATCGTCAACATCTCGTCGATTTCGGCCTACACCTCATCGACGATGCGCGCCGAGTACTGCATCTCGAAAGCGGCGATCAGCATGGTGACGCAGCTCTTCGCCGATCGCCTCGCCGATGAAGGAATCAACGTCTACGAAATCCGCCCGGGCATCATCAATACCGACATGACTTCGGTGGTCAAGGACAAGTATGACGGATTGATCGCCGGTGGCCTGACCCCGATCAAGCGCTGGGGGCAACCGGTGGACGTCGCCAACGCGGTCTCGGTCGTCTGTTCCGGCATGCTCAATTTCTCGACCGGCGAAGTGATCAACGTCGATGGCGGCTTCCACATCCGGCGGCTATGAAACGGAGCGACCATGAGCACTGAAATTCCGCAACACCTGCTCGACGAACTCACCGACGTGCGCCTGCCGCGCGGTGTCAGGCACGCCGAAATCAGCGAGTTTCATGAACTCAATGGCGTCAGGATTCCGGTCTATCGCCGCCCGGCCGTCGTGCTCGGCAGCGGTGCCGCCGGCTTGCGCGCCGCCGTCGAGCTCAAGCGGCGCGGCGTCGATGTGCTCGTCGTCACACGCAAACTCTTCTGGGGCACCTCGGCCTTTTCCGGTTCGGACAAGCAAACCCTGCACACGGCCTGCACCAAGCATCACGGCGACGATTTCACCAAAATGGCGCAGGCCCTGGGCGCCGGCGGCGCGATGGACGCCGACGTCGCTTATGTCGAAGCGGTCGGGTCAATCGACGCCTTTGCCGGCCTCAAGTATCTCGGCCTGCCTTTGCCGCAGGACCGCTACGGCGCGGTGCTGCGCTACCAGACCGACCACGACGAATTCGGCCGGGCGACGAGTTGCGGTCCGCGCACTTCGCGCCTGATGGTCAAGGTGCTGGTCGAAGAAGCGATACGCCTGGGCATTCCTTTTCTCGATCACTCAACGGCGATGTCGCTGCTCAAGAGCGGCACGGGGGACGCCGAAAAAGCCGCCGGGCTGGTCGTCGTCACGCGCACCAACCACGACAATCCGCATGGCCTCTCGGTCATCCTCAGCCCGAATGTCGTGCTGGCGAGTGGCGGTCCCGGCGAGCTCTACCGCGACAGCGTCTACCCGAAGAACTGTTTCGGCTCGTTGGGGCTCGCCCTCGAAGCCGGCCTCGAGCTGACCAACCTGACCGAACATCAATTTGGCATCGGCACGCGGCGCACCGAGTTTCCCTGGAACCTCTCGGGGACCTACGTGCAGGTGATGCCCTACGTTTATTCGACCGATGCCTCGGGGAAGGAATACAACTTCCTCGCCGATTATTACCGCACGACGCAGGAACTCGTTTCCAACGTTTTCCGCAAGGGCTATCAGTGGCCTTTCCACGCGTCGCGCACCCTGGACTTCGGTTCCAGCCTCGTCGACCTCGCGATTTTCCGCGAGGCGCGCCAGGGGCGGACCGTATGGCTGGACTTCAAGCGCAACCCCGAAGCGGTTCCCGGCGATCTGCCTTTCGACCTCGCACGGCTCGATCCCGACGTTCGCGCCTACCTCGAGAACAACAACGCGCTGCTCGATACGCCGATCGCGAGGCTGCAGCGCATGAATCCGCTGGCCATCGAACTGTACAAGCAGTATCGCCGCGACATCACGCGCGACCCCTTGCCCTTTAACGTGAACCATCAGCACATGAACGGCGGCATCGACGTCGACATCTATGCGCGCAGCAGCCTCGACGGCTGTTACGCCGTCGGCGAGATCGCCGGCACGCACGGCGTCACGCGGCCGGGCGGTGCGGCATTGAACGCCGGGCAGGTCTTCGGCCAGCGCTGCGCGGCGCATATCGGGGCGCGCCTCAAGCGTCAGCCGGACCTGCCGGATCTTTTCGGCGAGCTGGGCGGTGCGCTGGAAAACGCCTTGGGTTGGCTTGGCCGCAACGTCGACAATGCCAAAGGCATCGCACTTGACGCCCTCGCGGAAGAGATTCAGACGCGGATGAGCGACTGCGCGGGCTTCATTTGCCACGTCGACGACGTCGCGCCGGCGCTGCAGGCGGCGCGCCAATTGAATCGACGCATCGCCGAGACCGGGGTCAATGTCGATGAGCCGCGCCATCTTTCCGAAGGCATCCTGCGGGCGCAGACGGCGCTCCTCTCGGAAGCGGTGCTCTGCGCCCTTGACCACTTTATCCGCCAAGGCGGCGGCAGCCGCGGCGCGCGCATGCTGCGTTCGCAAGCCGGAACACGCGCCCCGCTGTCGCGCCTGGGGCCGCTCGAGGACTATCGCTTCCTCGCTGAAAACGAAACGCAGCGGCAGGAAAAAATCATCCTGCGCTACACGCCCGAAGGCGGCATGCAAATCTCCGAGCGCGCCTTGCGCCCCATCGAGGACACCGGAAAGATTTATTTCGAGAAGAACTGGGGCGCTTTTCTCACCGGAGAAATTTACCCCTAAGCCTAGCTTCCTGCTCAGGCGAGCGCTTCGAGCAGACCGCGCACATAACCGATTCCGAAAGCCGCGGCGCCGGGACCGTCCGGAAGATAGTCGAAAGGCTCGAGGCCAATGGCGCCGTCATAGCCATGGCGGCGCAGCGCGGCCAGAATGGGTGCGAATTTCATCTCGCCCTGACCCGGACCGCGCCGGTTCGGATCGTTGAACTGGATATGGCCTATCAGTCCGGTGGGCAGCCAGCGGGCGATCAGATCGGGAACGCTCTCGGCCTCTTCCTGGCCGGCGGCGCTGCAATCGATCATGGTGCGCAGGTGCGGGTGGCCGATCGCGCGCACCAGCGCGGCGGCTTCGGCGATGGTGTTGATGACTTGCGTTTCTTTTTTCGACAGCGGCTCAAGGCAATAAATAACGCTGTTACGGCCCGCCGCTTCGGCCACTTTCGCGAGCCCCTCCTGCAGACGTGCGAGGGCGATCGCATGCGTTTCTCCGGCGGCGATCTGGCGCTGTTTCGGCGAGCCGTGCACCAGCACCGCGCCGCCGAGTTCGGCGCACAGGGCGGTCATGCGCTGCATCACTTCGAGCGTGCGCGCGCGCAGTGCCGCGTCGGGGTCGGTCAGCGACAGGCCGGAAGGTTTGACCAGCAACCAGTGCAAACCGGTGACGACCAGCCCGAAGGATTCCACCGTCGCGCGAATTGCCGCCGCCTCGCCCGAGGTGATCTTCTCGGGTGTATCGCTCAGGGTATAAGGCGCGATCTCGAGGCCGTCATAACCGAGGCGCGCGGCATGCTCGCATTGCTGCGCCAGCGGCATTGTTGCGAGGACTTCGTTGCACAGGGAAATTCGCATAACAGGGAGATGCCCTTATTCAGTTTCTGTGTGGCAGCAGCGCCTTGAACTGTGCGGCGACGGCGCCGGTGATTTTCTGCACCAGGGCCTTGAAGGCCGGAACATAAAGCAGGATGACGAAGATGGTGACGGTGGCAAAGCCCATGCAGATCGGCCGCGTGAAGAAGGGCGCGATGTTGCCGTCGGAGAGC
>CAIXAY010000069.1 GCA_903917505.1 uncultured beta proteobacterium
GCTCTCCGACGGCAACATCGCGCCCTTCTTCACGCGGCCGATCTGCATGGGCTTTGCCACCGTCACCATCTTCGTCATCCTGCTTTATGTTCCGGCCTTCAAGGCCCTGGTGCAGAAAATCACCGGCGCCGTCGCCGCACAACTCAAGTCACTGCTGCCGGGTAAGAGCTGAAACGAGGGCGTCCCGAACGGCGCGTGTCGCCAAATCACGCTTCCTCGCCGCGGTCTTATCTTGCTTTATTCCCGGCCGTCGATGCGGGTCGGGAAGTCGGCGATCTGGTGCTTGATCCACTGCCGGAACCGGGTAACGGGCCGGGTGTCCAGCTTGTCCGTCCGGCACAGGAAGAAATATGACATCGGCGAATCGACGTAAGCGCTGAAGGGCCGCACCAGGCGTCCGGCGGTCAGGTCGTCATAGGCGAGCGAGTGGCGGACGAGGCCGAGTCCCTGCCCTTTGATTGCGGCTTGCAGAATCAGCGCCGAATTGTCGAACATGATCCCGTGTTCGGGCTCCCTGGCTGTGATCCCGGCTGCGGGAAACCACAGCGACCACGGCTCGTAGTCCGAGTGCATCAGGGGGACGCCAGCTATCCAGGCATGATCGTGAAGCTTGTACTGGCGGGCGAATTGCGGCGAGCAAACCGGGAACAGCCAATCGCGCAACAGGAGTTCGCAGAACAGGCCGGGGTAGGGGCCGGTGCCGAAAGCGATCCACACGTCGGCTTCGCCGCTCTTGAGGTCGGTCGGCTTGTTCGTCGATTGAACGTCGACGTCGATATCCGGGCAGGAGGAGATGAAGTCGCCAAGCCGCGGCAGCAGCCAGCACGCGGCAAAAGATGAAATGGTGTTGATGCGCAGCCGCTTGTGGGTGCTGGCGCCGATTTCGTGGGCGGCGTCCTCGATTTCGGCGAAGGCGGCCTCGACCCGTGCGGCAAAGCGGCTGCCTTCGCCGGTCAGGGCGAGGCCGCGCCCGACCTTCTCGAACAGGGTGACGCCCAATTCTTCCTGCAGCGCTCGGATCTGGTGGCTGACGGCGCTGTGCGTCAGGTTGAGCGCTTCGGAGGCGCGCGATACGCCGCCGTGGCGGGCGACCGCGACGAAGGCGCGCAAGGCGATGAGCGAGGGCAGGCGTTTCGACATGTGAAAATTTATAACATGAAGGTCAAAAAAATCGCGATTGAATTCGCCTTTCTCTCTACCTAGAATCCTTAGCATACATTGCCGGAAAGGCAAGCTGATCGAATTCTGGGGGTTGCGTCATGTTACACCAATCGACAAGTCTGCAATTCGATCCTGAATCTTTGGCATTGCCGCTGGAAGTGCGGGTGCACGGCCGCGGTGGGCAGGGCGGCGTGACCTGCGCAAAACTGATTGCCTCGCTCTACACCCAGATGGGTTTGCACGTGCAAACCTTCGGCGATTACGGCAGCGAACGCTCGGGAGCACCCATCCAGGCCTTTACCCGTGTCGATCGCCACGCCATTTCAAACCGCAACAAGGTTTACCAACCGGACCACCTGATCGTTCTCGACGAGGCCCTGATGGGGCCCAAGGTTCTGGCGGGGGCGGCGCCGGGTGCGCTGCTCTTGCTCAATTCGGCCTCGACTCTGGAAGCCTACGCCGGTCAGTATGCGGCGTATCAGCTGGGCGTCGTCGACGCTACGGCGATCGCGCGCGAGCACGGCATAGGCAGCAGTTCGGTGGTCATCATCAACACCACCATTCTTGGCGCCTATGCCCGCCTGCTCGGAGTGCCTTTGAACGCACTCGAAATGGCATACCTGTCGCTCGGCCTGGGAGACGATCTGGCCGCCGCCGAGCAAGCCTACGAGCGGGTGCATATACGCGCACCCGCGCATGCCGATGTCAAACCGGCCGCCGCCGACCGGATGTCCTTGCCAACCGCGTTTCCACCGGTTGCGCCGATGACCGAACACAGCGCCGATCGTCCGGTGACACTCAAGACCGGATCCTGGAGCACCCAGGCGCCGCGCTATCGCGAAAGCGCAGCACCCTGCAATCAGGCCTGTCCGGCTGGAAACGATGTGCGCGGATTCATCCAGGCCCTGAAGAACGATGGCGCGGAAGCGGCGGCGGCCATCCTGTTGCGCACGCAGCCGCTGCCTTCGGTGTGCGGCCGGGTGTGCCCGGGGTCGTGCATGAGCGCGTGCAATCGCGAGGCCTTCGACGGCGCGGTGAACATCCGCAGTCTGGAGCGCTGGATCGCCGATCATTCGGCGCTGTCCCTGGCGCAGGAAACGCCGTTGCAGCGGCGCAGCTTCGCCGTGGTCGGCGGCGGGCCGGCGGGTTTGAGCGCTGCGTACCAGTTCGCCTTGCGCGGTCACGCGGTGACCATCTACGAAGCCGGTCCGGCCCTTGGCGGCGTTCTACGCAACGGCATTCCGGCCTTTCGTCTGCCGCAGGAGGTCTTGCAGCGCGACCTCGAGCGCATCCTGAAGCTGGGCGTGGAGACGCGCTGCAATGCGCGCCTGGGCAAGGCCGATCTGTTGCGCCTGCAGGGCGAGAACGACGCGCTGATCGTTTGCACCGGCTTCGGCCCGGCCCTCGGCCTCGCCGTCGACGGCGCGGGCCTGGCCGGCGTCGAGCAGGGTCTGGATTTTCTCGACCGGGTGAAACTGGGCAAGGTCGAGGTGCAGGGAAACGTCGTGATCGTCGGCGGCGGCAATACGGCGATCGACTGCGCGCGCACGGCGCTGCGCTGCGGCGCAACTTCGGTGAAACTCGTCTATCGCCGTGGCCGCGAGGACATGCCGGCGATTGCCGAAGAAATCGAAAGCGCCGAGTTCGAAGGCGTGCGCTTTGAACTGCATCGGCAACCGGTGGCGTTTACGGGCAACGGTGCCCTGTCGGCGGTGCTCCTTGCCGAAGTCGAGGCGGGGCCGCCTGACGAGAGCGGCCGGCGGCGCCCGCTGGTGACGCAGCGCCAGTCCAGCCTCGCGTGTGACAAGGTGCTCCTGGCACTCGGGCAAAGCACGCAAATGGAATTGTTGCCCGACACTTGGCGGATGCGCGATGGCCGCGCCTGGCAGGGCGAGCAGGCTCTCGACGTCTGGTTCGCCGGCGACTGCGCGAGCGGCGAGGGCACGGTGACCGACGCCATCGGCAACGGACGGCGGAGTGCCTTGGCGGCATTGGCCCGGCTCGGCGGCGCGCCGGGTGAAGCGCCGCAGGACGCAGGAATCCCGGTGGCTCCGGGGCAAATCCGCTTCTCGCATTTCGAGGTGGCGCCGCCGCATCGCGACAAGGAACTGCCGCCCGCCGCGCGCCGGAGCGGTTTCGCCGAAGCCAATCTGGGCCTCGCCGGGCCGGAAGAAGCCGCGCGCTGCTTCTCGTGCGGGCAGTGCACCGAGTGCGACACCTGCCTGATCTATTGTCCGGATGGCGTGATCTACCGCAACGAAGATGGCGCAAGCGGCTACCGGATCGACGCCGATTACTGCAAGGGCTGCGGCATGTGTGTCGCCGAATGCCCGCGCAGCGCGATGGAGATGCGCGAAAAGAACAAGCAGGAGGTGAGTTCATGTCAGTGAAATTGCTCAGCGCCAATCATGCCGCCGCCCTGGCCGCGACCTTGGCGGCGCGGGCCAATCGCAGCGGCCGCGGATTTTGCAGCGGCGTCTATCCGATCACGCCGTCGACCGAGTGCATGGAATATCTGTGCCTGCAGGAGATCGAGAAAGGCCGCGTCGTGCTGGTGGAAAGCGAACACAGCGCCATGGGCGTGTGCATCGGCGCTGCCGCTGCCGGCGCGCGCACGTTTACCGCGACTTCTTCCAACGGCCTCGCTTACATGACCGAGAACTGCATTGCCGCAGCGTCCTTGCGTTTGCCGGTGGTGCTGGCCGTGGCCAATCGCACCCTGGGCCCGCCCTGGAATATCTGGGCCGATCACGGCGATTCGCTCTTGCTGCGCGATCACGGCTTGATTCAGTTCTACTGTGCCGATAATCAGGAAATGTTCGATACGCTGCTGTGCGCCTTCAGGCTGGCCGAGGATCCGGCGGTGATGATGCCGGCCATGGTCTGCATGGACGGTTTCATCCTCTCGCACACCGTGGCGCAAACCGATATTCCCGAGCAGGCGCAGGTGGACAGCTTCCTGCCGATCACCTCGATTCCGCATCGGCTTGGCGACACGCCCCACACCTTGGGCCAGATCGAAGTGCCGATTCAGAACGAAGCGCATCGGCACCAGCACCACGCCGCGATGCTCGGCGTGACGAAGGTCTACGCCGGAATCCAGGATGAGTTCGAGCAGACCTTCGGCCGCCGCCCGCCCGATGCGGTAGTGGCTTATCGCGCCGACGACGCCGATACGCTGATCGTCTCGATGGGGACGATAGGCGCCACCGCCGAACGGGTGGTGGACCTCTTGCGCGAGCAGGGACAGAAGGTCGGTTCCTTGCGTGTGCGCCTGTTCCGTCCGCTGCCTGTCGGAGAAATCAGGGCGTGCTTCGCCGGCAAGCAGCGCATCGCCGTGATCGACCGCGACATCAGCCTCGGCTTCGGCGGCGTGTTGTGGGGAGAGGTCAGCGCCCTGGCTGATCCGGGCACGGTGGTGCAGGGCTATATGGCAGGCCTGGGCGGCGGCGATGTGCGGCCCGAGCATATCGTGAACATGCTGGCCGATTTGCTGCCGCGCAAGCTTGCCGGCCTGCCGACGATGATGGAGGCCGCGTGATGGACGAACCTGTATTGGGCGGCATGGCGCAAACGGCACTCGATCGCCCCGCGCCGCTCTTGCGCATGGGCAATACCAACTGCGGCGGCTGCGGCCTGTCCACGCTGATGCAGATGCTGCGCCACGCGGTCACCGACCGGCGCGTGCAATTCGTCGTTCCCGCCTGCTGTGGCGCGGTTGCCGGCGGCGCATTCCCGCAAAGCACCTTTGGCGTGCCGGCCCTGCTGACGACCTTTGCGTCGACCGCGGCAGCGGCCAGCGGCATCGCCAGCGTCGCTCGTCTGAATGGCGAAGAGACGCGCGTCATCTGTATTGCCGGCGACGGCGGCACCTATGACATTGGCTTTGCCACCCTGTCGGCGGCAGCGGAACGCAACGAAGATATTCTCTATATCTGCTACGACAACGAGATCTACGGCAATACCGGCGGACAACGCTCTTCCGCCACGCCTGCCGGCGTCATGGCCACCAATCTCGCCAGCGCCAAGCTCGAGCAGAAGAAGGATATCCTGGCGATCATGGCCGCGCATCGCATTCCCTATGCCGCGTCGATCTCGCTTGCCCATGCCGACGACACGCTGCGCAAACTGCGGCGCGCGCTCGATCTCAAGGGCTTCCGTTTCCTGCACGTACTCTCGCCCTGTCCCACGGGCTGGAAGTCGGAACCGGCGCTGGGCATGGAACTGCTGCGGCTGGCTGTGCGTTCCGGTCTCTTCCCGGTGTACGAAATCTTCGACGGCAAGCGACATGTGGTGAATATCGAGCCGGACTTTTCCGACGAAGCGCTCGACATGTATCTGTCGCTGCAGCGCCGCTTCCAGAAATCGGGAATCAGCGCTGCCGGCCTGCGTCCGGCCATCGACCGTTACTGGCAGAATCTGCGCGCGCTGAGCGGACGCATCGTTCCAGCAAGGCGGGACTCGTAGAACATTCTGGGGAGAGATTCATGCGCAAGTACGTCGGGGAACGGATCAAGAAGCTGCGCGAAGCACAGGAAATGAGCCTGGCGCAGGTGTGCAAACTGACCGGGATCGAAGTCGAGCGCCTTGCGGCCTACGAGGACGGGTCCGCCGTTCCTTCGATCGGCGTCGTCATCCAGTTGTCGCGCGTGCTCGGCTCGAGGATGGCCGGCTTGCTGCATGGTGGCGGCATGGTCTCCGAGACGCTGACCATCTGTCGTTGCGGCGAATCGCTCGGCGGCGAACAGGGTGATACGGAGCAAAGTTACGCCTATAGCTCGCTGACCAGGCCGGGCACCGCAGGTCATTTGATGGAACCCTTCCTGCTCAGTTTCGATCCCGCGGTAGCGCGCGGCGTGCCAATCACGCACGATGGCCAGGAGTTCGTGTATGTCGTCGAGGGCATGGTCGAACTGTTCTATGACGGGCACAGCCACCGGCTTGAACGAGGCGACAGCGTCTACCTCGATTCATCACTGCCACATACGTTTCACGGGCTGGGCGATGGGGTCGCCAAAGTCCTGGCGGTGGTGAGCAGTGCGTCGTGAACGGCAGAGCGAAAGCGGGTTCGCACTTCCATCCATCAGCAGCATCGGCTTGCCGGGTCGGGAGTAAGAAGTGTCCGTGAGCGCGCTCTATCAACAAAAACGCATGTCGGCCGCCGAGGCCGTCGGTCTTGTTCGCAACAAGGACGTGATCATGGTCCCCACCGGCGTCGGCGCGCCCCCGAGCCTGCTCGCCGAGCTTTCCGAGCAAAGGCGCAGTTTCACGGGTGTTCAAGTCGCCCAAACCCTGCCGCTGCGCAAGTTCGCGTATTTCGATCCGGCGACCGTAGTGCATGTCCGGCACGTCGCCCTGTTCTTCGGCGGCGCCTCGAGACCCGGCGGGCAGGAAGGCTGGATCGATTTCATTCCGGCTTGTTTCTCCGAATTGCCGATCCTGATCGAGCGCGGCCTGACCCCCGTCGACGTCGTGTTTTCGATGGCCTCGGAAATGGACGCGCAGGGTTACTTTTCCCTGAGCCTGGCTGCCGATTACACGATGGCTGCGGTCGCCAAGGCACGGGCCGTGGTGCTCGAGGTCAACCCCAACGTGCCGTTCGCCCATGGCAACTGCCACATTCACATCTCCCAGGTCAGCGCGCTGGTCGAAAGCGAAGAAGCCATCCTGGAAGTCGGCCTGCCGAGGATAACACCGGTGCAGGAGGCCATCGGCCAGTACGTGGGCGACCTCATTCCCGACGGCGCCACACTGCAGATCGGCTACGGCGGCATTCCTGATGCAGTTGTCATGCAACTCACGCAGAAGCGCGATCTTGGCATTCATACCGAGATGATCGGCGACGGCATCCTGGCCCTGGTCGAAGCGGGCGTCGTCACCAACCGCCGCAAGAATCACCAAGCTTCGAAGATGGTCGCCACCTTCGCCCTCGGGTCGAGAAAGCTCTACCAGTTCATGCATCGCAACCCGGCTCTGGAAATGCACCCGGTCGATTTCACCAACGACCCCGCACTGGCGGGACTGAATGACAATCTGATCGCCATCAACGCGACGATGCAAGTCGACCTGATCGGGCAGTGCGGCTCGGAGAGCCTGGGCATCACGCCCTACTCGGGAACGGGCGGCCAGGCCGATTTCGTCCGGGCCGCGAATCGTTCGAAAGGCGGCAAATCCTTTATCGTCCTGCCTTCGACGGCCAAGGAAGATTCCATATCCAGGATCGTAGCGACGCTTGCGCCAGGCACGCATGTGACGACCAGCAAGAACGATGTGAATTACGTGGTCAGCGAATACGGCGTTGCGCAGCTGCGCGGCAAGAGTGCGAAACAGCGTGCCGAAGCATTGATTGGCATCGCCCACCCGGGCTTCCGTGGGGAACTGCGCGCGGCCGCACGAAAGATGCGCTTGCTTTGACCGGGCGCGACTTGAGGTCCATCGCCGGGCAGCAAGCGCTTGCAGATCGCGTGATTTTCCAATCTTGAGCGGAAATCGCAAACAGCGTAATCTGTTCGCGTATCGTTATATTCATGATTCAGAACAACAAATTCTCCGCAGGCAAGAATGAGCGCCATGTACTGGATAGCGGCTGCCTTTGTCTTGACCGTTCTCATCGCTCTGGTCGTCGCGAGGCAACTGCAATCTCGCCGCGCCAGAAAGGCTTATGCCTATCAGCGGCGCCGTGTTCTATTTACGCCGGCGGAACGCTCATTTTTCGGCGTGCTCGACCTCGCGGTCGGCAAGGATTTCCGTCTGTTTGGCAAAGTGCGCCTGGGTGATCTTCTCGCCCCGCAATCAGGCTTGAATAAGTCGGCGCAACAGGTCGCACTGAACCGGATCAATCGCAAGCATCTGGATTTTGTCCTGTGCAACCCCAACGACTTGACGGTTCTCTGCGCGATAGAACTCAACGACAAGTCGCATCAACACCGGCACGGTCACGACGAATTCCTCGCCGAATCGTGCCAAGGCGCCGGTCTGCCCTTGGTCATGTTCGACACGCAACAGGCCTACTCGCCAAGCGAGGTCAGCGCCAGGATCGCTGAAGCGATTTCGTCGCGCCGGCCGGGACGCAATGAACCCGTACTGCAGGCGTCGGTTTCCGCAGTCAACCCGTTCATCTTTCCGGACTCCGAACTCGGTCCCTTGTGCCCCCGCTGTTCGAGCCTGATGGTGAAGCGCACGGCCAAAGCCGGCGATAACGCCGGAAAGGAATTCTGGGGCTGCTCGAATTTTCCCGAGTGCCGGGAAATCGTGGCCTTCTGATTTCCGGGATTCATCGACTCCGAGGCTGCCCGGACGGCGAGCCCCGAAGCCGCCGCAAAAACCAACATGCGATACACTTCCTGCGTGGCACGCTTCACGCAAGTGTCCAATCCAACAAGGAAATCCCGATGAAAAAGATCGTCCTGCTGCAAACCAGCATGGTGTCATTCGAAACCTTCAATCGCCTGTTCAACGAAATCATTCCCGAGGCGCATCTTTCAAATCTGGTCGACGAGGATTTGCTGAACACGCTCAATATCAATAAAGGCATCACGCCGTCGATCATCCAGCGCGTCGTCCAGTACTGCATCTTCGCCGAAGCGGCCGGCGCTGATCTGATCTTCAGCCAGTGTTCATCGACGCGCGCGGGAATAGAGTGCGCGCGCAAGATGGTTCGCATCCCGATCGTGATGGTCGATGATGCCATGGCCGAAAAAGCGGTTGCCACGGGCGCGCGCATCGGCGTGGCAGCCACTGCGGCGGCGACCATCAAGCCAACGGTTGCCGCGCTCTCGTCCTTCGCGCAGGAGGCAGGGAAATCGATCGAAGTCAAAACCTATCTCGCCGACGGCGCGCTCGATGTGCTCATGAAGGAGAAGAACCGCGAGAAACACGATCAGCTGGTCCTGGACCTGCTGAAGAAGGCGGAGAAGGAGAACGACATCATCGTATTGGCACAGGGAAGCATGATCACGCTCGAACCCTACCTGTCGCAAATTGCAATCCCGGTATTGACCAGCCCGCGTCTCGGTGTGCAAAGAGCTCGCGGCATTCTTTTCGGCTGAGGCCTGGCCTAAGAAGCCGGCCAATCGGGCAGGTCAGGCCGCCGATGCCAAAAGGCGCAGATTCCACGTGGAAGTCAGCGCCTTTTGCATTGCGCTCGAGGGGCCCAATCTGCGACTCCGCGGTCTACCTGTGCGGCGTCCTGCCAAGTAGGCCGGGATGGATAGTCCGCGCACGGTATGAGTGCGCGCGGCAATTACGCAGTCGGGTGCGCTGCCGAGTTTGCCCGCGCTTGACGCGCAGGAGCGCTGTGTTTACTCCTCGATGCGGAAGCCGATCTTGAGCTTGACCTGGAAGTGCGCCACCTGGCCATCGACGACATGACCGGTGGTGCCCACGACTTCAAACCAGGAAATATGCCGAATGGTTTTCGAGCTGGTGGCGATGGCGGTGCGAATCGCATCGTCGCAGCTCACTTTCGATGAACCGACGATTTCAACGACCTTGTAGACATGATCTGACATCACTGACTCCGTTTTGGGATGGACAGACGCAATACTAACTTATCGGCGCAGTTTCGGAATTCGGGCATGAAATTATCGCCGCTGCCGCTCTGTCGCCACGCCAGAAGCGTGCAGCGCGCTCAGCCGGCCTTGCGAAAAGTCAGGTTGATGCGCCGCTCACCGAGCACGCCATGACAACCGGCTTTGAGCGGCAACACGCCGTGATAGCGCAAGCGGTCCGCGCCGCCCCAGACGAGCACGTCGCCGTGCCTGAGCGGCAGGCGCCGCACCTTGTCCGCGCGCTGCGCGCCGCCGAGCAGGAAAACTGCCGGGAGACCGAGCGAAACCGAGACGACCGGTGCGGAAAAATCGCGCTCATTGCGGTCCTGATGCAGCGACAGACGGGCGCCGACTTCATAGCGGTTGATCAGACAGGCATCGGGGACGAAGCCGGGAAAGCCGGCCAGTCCGGCGGCCTGCTGCGCGAGCGCCGAAAAGGCTTCGGGCAGCGCCGGCCAGGGGCCGCCGCCGAGCGGATCGGTCGCCGCGTAACGGTAGCCGCTGGCGTCTGAAACCCAGCCCAGCGCGCCGCAGTTGCTCATGGCCACCGACATGGTGCGGCCGCCGGGAACCTGCATGTGACGGAAGGTCGCCCTTGCGGTGATCTGCTGCAGGCCGGCCAGCAGCGTTTGCACGGCGTCGAGGGCATAGCCGTGCAAGAGGGCCGTTCCAGGCCCGAGCGCCTCGATCCGCTTCTCGCCATGATTTTCGAACAGGTCGGCGCTCATGCCAAAGTCATTGAAGCGGTTCATTCGGCCTCGCGTTCGAGCAGCGTGCGCTTGCGCGCGACGCCCCAGCGATATCCGGACAGCGCGCCGTCGCTGCGCACCACGCGATGACAGGGAATGGCCACGGCGAGCGCGTTGGCGGCGCAGGCGCCGGCCACGGCGCGCACCGCTTTCGGCGCGCCGATGCGCTGCGCGATGTCCGTGTAGCTGGCGGTCCGGCCGGCCGGTATGCGCTGCAATTCCTGCCATACGCGCTGCTGGAACGCGGTGCCGCGCACATCGAGCGGCAGATTCAAGCCCAGCCCCGGCGCCTCGACGAAGCCGACGACCCTGGCCACCACTTGTTCGAATGCGGCATCGCCGCCGGTCAGCGTGGCGGCGGGGAAGCGGTCCTGCAGATCGCGCACCAGGGTTTGCGGATCGTCACCGAGCAGAATGGCGCAAACGCCGCGTGCGCTTTGCGCAACCAGGATGGCGCCGAGCGAACATTGGCCGACGGCAAAGCGAATCTCGCTACGCGCGCCGCCGGCGCGGTAGGCGCTTGGCGTCATGCCGAGCAACTGCGGGGACTCGGCGTAGAAACGGCCGCTCGAATTGTAGCCGGCGGCGTAAATCGCCTCGGTGACACTGGCGCTGTGCGGCAATTCGCTGCGCAGACGCTGCGCGCGCCCGGCTTTGGCGTAGGCATGCGGGGTCAGGCCGGTGTGGGCCTTGAAGACGCGGTGCAGGTGATAGGCGCTCAGGCCGCTCTGCGCGGCGAGCTCGGCCAGCGACGGCGTGTGCCCGGCGTTTTCGATATAGCGGCAGAGGGCGGCGATTGCTTCCGCTTGCCGCGCGGCCAGGGGCAATTGCTCCGGCCGGCAGCGTTTGCACGGGCGAAAGCCAGCCGCCTGGGCAGCGGCCGGCGTCGCGTAAAAGCTCACGTTCTCGGGCTTGGCGCGGCGCGAGGGGCAACTCGGGCGGCAATAGACGCCCGTGGTTTTGACCGAGTAGACGAACTTCCCGTCGGCCGCCGGGTCGCGGGCCATGACCGCCGCCCAGCGCGGGTCGCTCGCCGCGGCGCATGTCTGCCTGGTCTTGCTGCTCATGTCGTTTCCTCTCGACGCGGGTTGATCTACGCTGCCACTGTAGCCGGGTCGCGCATCGACGGCACTCCGGGTCTTGCTTTCAAATTCAGCATGGCGTATCTCCGCGTGCTATGACCGCGGTCGCCGGCAAACGTCGCGCTCAGCGTTCCCCGCTGCGCTCAAAGCGCGGCCATTTCATGGCCAGGCTCAAGCCCGAAACGCAGATGACCAGCATGCCCAGCGTCGACAGCGTGTCCGGATAATGCCCAAAGACGGCCCAGCCGAGCAGGCCGACCCAGACGAGCTGGAAGTAACTCATCGGCGCAAGAGACGACGCCGGCGTGTCGCGAAGCGCGCGGGTAAACAGAAAGTGGCCGATGCCCGCGTAACATCCGAGCGAGATGATCTGCAGGGCCTGCATGGGCGTCGGCACCTCGCCCGTCCAGTACGCCGGCAAGAGCGTCGACATGAGCGCCGTGCCGACGAGCGCCGTGTAAAAGAGCTGGCGCATGACCGGTTCGGTCTGCGCAAGTTTGCGTGTGAGAATCTGGTACATGGCGTAGCAGAGCGCGGCGGCGAGGGTGTAGCCAACGCCCGCTCCGGCCATTGTGCCGCCGGGCCGGACGATAAGCAGGACGCCGCCGAATCCGGCCAGCGTCGCGAGCCAGGTTCGCAGCCGCAATTTTTCGCCGAGCAGCGGACCGGCGAGCAGCGCGACGAGCAGCGGCGAAACGAAATAGATGGCCGTCGTTTCAGCCAGCGGCAGCGCCTTGATGGCCAGCTGCAGCAGCATGGAAGCGATGGCCAGCAAGGTCCCGCGCGCTATCATCAGCGCGGGCCGGCGCGTGACGATGATCTCGCGGCCCATGCGCGGCGCGACCGCCACCAGCATGATGACCAGATGCACGATGAAGCGCGCCCAGACGAGAAGCGGCACGGCGAAAGATGCCGCCAGATACTTGAAGGTCGTATCGGCTGCGGCAAAGAGGAAAAGCGCGCAGAGAAAGAGGATGATCCCCTGGGGTTTTTTTGCCGGCACCGGGTATTCGCTTCCTTACGACCGGCCTTAGCCGCGTGGCGGCCATTATAAGGGCTATTGACGCGGCCGCCATCGCCGCGGCATGCGTCGGCGGTCCATGCAGCGTGGCGCTTATCGAGCGCGTTGGATCGCGCCGGATTCCACGTCGTCCAAAGATTGCTCGAGGATAGTGAGGGCAACGCCAGCCACTTCGTCGCCGTCGGCGATGGCCGTACGCAACTGCGTCAGGCCGTACTCGCGATCCGGGTTGGCGATCAGTCCTGCTGCGTGCAGGATGCCGAGGTTGGTGCGCCCGGGGAGGTAGCCGAGGTCCGCCGCAATCCGATAGAAGTGGGCGGCCTGCGCGAAGTCGGGCGCGGTGTTTTCCCCGTAGCTGCCGTTATCGAAGATGAGTCCTGCATTGAACGCGGCGCGGCCGATCCCGAGTTCGGCGGCATTGATGTAGAGCTCAAGCGCCACTTCCATATCGACCGGCATCGACCGCCCGAGGCGGTAGCTGTCGGCCATGGCGCTCATCGTTTCGCCGAGCAGCTTGGCGTGCTCATGCTCATTGGCCAGTACTTTGCAAAACAGTGCATCGGCACCGGCATAATCGCGCGCCGTTGCTTTGCCCTTGATTTTCTCGAGCGCAAGGTTATGCATTGCCGACGCCAATCCGGCATCGGCGAGCCGCTGCAAAAGGCGGATGCCATAACCGAGCGCGGCTTTGTCGCCCTGCGTGATGAACCAAAGCGCCAGGCCGGATATCCGCTGATCCTCCGCGCTACCCGTGGCAGAGTTGTCGTACACGAGGTCGAGGGTTGCCGCGTAGTCGATGTGTTTGCTGCACCCTGCGGCAGCAAGGCAATCGAATATCTTTGGCATCTGATGACAACTCAAAAAGCGCGTTTGGCGGCTAACTTGTAGGTTCCGTTCGAGCCCACGGCCGGCAGATCGCAAAGGAATTTTCAAACCGTGCTTACCGCCGGAGAATCAGCGCGATCGCTGTACAAGCATGGTAGCGAGCCGCAAGGATGTCGCGAAATACACATTCACAAGTATTTGCTTACCGGGATGCCTGTAATGTCCTTTCAGACCGTTGGCATGCCTTCTTGCGCGCGGCCGCAGCGCCGCCGTTTGCGGCAGGCAGATTTGTCAGGGAGATTGCGGAAATGGCGAACGCGCTCACAAAAGCTCGCAGCAGTGACATACTTCGCCTGACGATTGCGCCAGAAACCGACCTGCGGCCGCTGACGATAATTACTTCGGTCATCGGCCGAAACAAGGAGTTCGTAGCATGACCCAAACCAGCCTGTCCGTAATGCTGCTCGACCACGACCGCATGCGTCGCATCTCGATGCAAGCGCTGTTCGAGAGCCTCGAGACACTCTGTGAAGGGACGGTGGTCGTGGACCACGAGGCGCGCATCGTCTGGATCAATGAACGCTATGCGATTCGCCTGGGCGCGATCTCGGCTGCCGATGCGGTCGGCCGCCCGGTCGAGGAGGTCATCCCGAACAGCCTGATGCGCGAGGTGGTCAGGACCGGCCAACCGATTTTGCTCGACCTGCTGGAAACCCCGGACGCCACTTTCGTCGTTACGCGCATTCCGCTCAAGGACGAGAATGGCGAAGTGATCGGCGCCGCGGGCTTTGCGCTTTTCGATCAGGTGCAGTCGCTCAAGCCGCTGTTCACGAAGCTCGAAGGAATGCAGCGCGAGCTGGCCAGCGCACACCGGCGGCTGGCTGAGGAACGCCGGCCGAAATATACCTTCTCCAACTTCATCGGCTCGAGCCCGGTTTGCATGGAAGTGAAACGTCAGGCGCGGCGCGCCGCGCAACTTGACGCTACCGTGCTGCTGCTCGGCGAAACGGGTACCGGCAAGGAACTGTTGGCACACGCCATCCACGCCGCCTCGACGCGCGGCAACAGGCCTTTTGTCGGCGTCAACGTGGCGGCGATTCCCGATACGCTCCTTGAAACCGAGTTTTTCGGCGTCGCCCCAGGCGCCTACACCGGCGCCGACCGGCGCGGGCGCGAAGGCAAGTTCCTGCTGGCCAACGGCGGCACGCTGTTCCTCGACGAAATCGGAGAAATGCCGCTGCTGCTCCAATCGAAGTTGCTGCGCGTACTGCAGGAGCAGGAGTTCGAGCCGGTCGGATCGAATCGCGTGATCAAAGTCAACGTGCGCATCATTGCCGCGACCAGCGTCGATTTGCAGCGCCGTGTGCACGAAGGGCTCTTCCGCGAAGACCTGTTTTATCGCCTCAACGTGCTCTCGATCCGCGTGCCGCCGCTGCGCGAGCGGGCCGCCGATATGGCTGCACTGTGCGAGAACATTCTCGAGCAGATTGAATTGCGCACCGGCCTCGCGCACCGCGAACTGATGCCCGACGCGATCGATCGCTTGTGCCGTTGCGTTTGGCGCGGCAATATACGCGAACTGCAGAACGCGCTGGAAAAAGTGGCGATGCTTTCGGACAAAACGCGACTTACGGCAGCGGACATCGACGGTATCGTGCCCGCCGATATCCTGCCAAGCCAGCCCGGCGGAGAGTCCTTGGCCCGTAGCGCGCGACCCTATGCCGCCTCTTTTGAGGAATTCGAACGGCAGCTTCTGAGCGAAGCCATGACTCAGGCCAAGGGACGAGTCGAGGATGCC
>CAIXAY010000070.1 GCA_903917505.1 uncultured beta proteobacterium
ATGCTCGGCATCAGCCTGCGCGATCTCCTCGGAGATCGCCTGTTCGCCGCGAACGAGAGCTACATCAAGGGTGCGCTGGCCGGCCAGAAGCAGCGTTTTGAACGGATGCAGACCAAGAACGACGGCAGCGTCGGCCATACCTGGGCGCACTATATTCCGAACGTCGACGAGCACGGCGTCGTCTCGGGTTTCTACGCGCTGTTCAGCGACGTGACGCCGCTCAAGGCCGCGGAAGAGAAACTGAAGCTGGCGGCCAGCGTATTCGACAGCGCCCAGGAAGGCATCATGGTCACCGACGTCGAGGGCGTCATCGAGTCGGTCAATCCCGCTTTCACCGAAATCACCGGCTACACCGCCGAGGACGCGATCGGCCATACGCCGCGCTTGCTGCGCTCCGACCATCACGACCAGGAATACTTCGCCGCGATATGGCAACAGATTTCGACCGGCGGTCAGTGGCAGGGTGAGACGTGGAACCGCCGCAAGGACGGCAGCATATTTCTGGTGTGGCAGACGATCACGCGGATCGACGGCTCGGATAACACGCCGGCTCGCTACGTCTCGGTATTTCATGACATCACCAATGTCTGGGAAAAGAACGAGCGCACGACGCACCTGGCGTTCCACGACGCCTTGACCGGCCTGCCGAACCGCCTGCTGCTGATGGACCGGCTCGAACAGCTGGTGTCGGCGACCGACCGCGGGCCGCGCAACGTGGTGGTCATGTTCCAGGACCTCGACCGTTTCAAATTCGTGAATGACAGTCTCGGTCACGATGTCGGCGATGAATTGTTGAAAGTCGTGGCCGAAAAGCTGATGAGCCAGGTGCGCCAGTCGGATACGGTGGCGCGCCTCGGCGGCGACGAGTTCGTCGTCGTTCTCGATAATCCGGCGAGCCGTGACGAGGTGGCGCAGATCGCCGCGCGCATCGTCGCGATCATCAACGAACCCATGACGTTCAGGGGAAAGCAGGTGGAGATCGGCACCTCGATCGGCATCGCTTTTTACCCGGACGATGGCGACACGCCGGCGCAATTGATCAGGAGCGCGGACAAGGCGATGTATGCGGCGAAGGAAGCCGGCAAGAATACCTACCGCTTTTGCGTGCGCCAGGCCGACCCGTCCCTCGAGCAGGGCTGAGCGAGGACGGGCATCAAGCGCCTCGTCGGCGAACCTTGCGCGTCATCCGACTACGATGCGTGTTCGCTTGCGGCGCCGCTGGTCGCGCCGATTGCCGTATCGAGCGCGTAGGGTCCGCGGCGCAATTGGTCCGCAATGAATGACAGGCACAGCTGGAGCTTGCTCGAGTCCTCGACGCGTCCCGTCGTCACGGCGTAGAGGTCGGCCGGCTGGGTATGCCTGGGCAGTACGCGTTCAAGGATGCCTGACTTGATCGATTCGGCGACGTCCCAGCTGGCAAACAAACCGATGCCCTGGCCGGCGATTGTCCAGTTCCAGGCGATGTCGGCGTGGTTTGAGCCCATCGGACCCGAAACCCGGACGGATTGGCTTCCTTCGGGACCCTGCATTTGCCAGACGCCGAATGTCTGGTGACGATCCCGGTAAAGCAGGCAGTCGTGGTGGGTCAAGTCGGACAGCGTCTCGGGGCGGCCTTGCCTGTCCAGATACTCGGGTGTCGCGCACAGCACGCGGACATTCTTCTTGATCTCGTGGGCAAACAGATGCGGTTCGCTGACCGGCTCCATGCGGAAATCGACGTCGATGCCCTCGGCGAGCAAATCCACCCGCCGGTCAAGCGATTCGAGCCAGAGCGTCAGCGCCGGATATTGCTTCTTCAGCAAGACGAGAATCGGCGCAAGATGGTAGCGCGCGAGCCGGGGACTGGAATTGATCCGCAGCAGCCCGGAAGGCGCGCCTTTCGGCATGGCCATGCAATCATCGAGCGAATTTGCCGCGGCGAGGACCTGCTTGGCCCAGAGATAAGCCTTCTCGCCGGCTTCACTGATCAGGACGCGCCGCGTCGTGCGGTGAAACAGGCGCGCGCCCAGTTCGCGCTCGAAGTGCGCTACCCGCTTGGTGACGTAGGCGGCCGATATCCCGAGGTGAGTTGCTGCGCCAATGAAACTCGAGCGCTGCACCACCTCGCAAAAGATACGCAAATCAACAAGATCCCAGCGATTATTCACTTTTAGACAGTTTTAAATCAACGAACGGTCTGATTATATAACGCATTGATTTTCTGTATTGTCGCGCTCCATGAAAATACTTTCGGCGGCGGGGGCGTTGCGCCTCGGATTTGTCGGTGGCGGGGAAGCCTCGGGAATCGGCCCGACGCACTGGTATGCCTCGCGTTTCGACGGAAACTTCAGCCTCGTTGCCGGCGCCTTTTCCGCCGACGCGCAGCGCAATCGCAGCGCGGGCGAGGCCTATGGCCTGGCGCCCGAGCGCGTCTATGAGTCGTTTGAACACATGGCGCTGGCCGAAAGCAGCCGTGCCGACGGTGTCGAGGCGGTCGCCATCATGCTGCCGAACAAGCAGCATGTCGCGGCAACGCGCGCCTTTCTCGCCCGGGGTATCGATGTCATCTGCGAGAAGCCCCTGGCGACCTCGCTGGCCGAGGCGCTGGACCTCGAGGCCTTTCACGCCGCGCACCCGTGCGTCGTCGTCCTGACCCACAACTACAGCGGCTTTTCGATGATCAGGGAAGCGCGCGATCAGATCGCCGCCGGCGCCATCGGCGAGTTGCGAGTCGTGCAGGTTGAACATGCCGTGGCCTCGGGCGTCGCCGCGCCGGGAAAAAATGCGGCGAGCGGCTGGCGCACCGATCCGGCCATGGTCGGATCATCCGCCGTCCTCGCCGATGTCGGCGTGCATGCGCATCACCTCATCCGTTTCGTCACCGGACTCGAGGTGCGCGAAGTCGCGGCTGAACTTTCAACACTGCATCCCGGCAGGATTTCCGATGATAATGCGCACGTCATGCTGCGCCTGGATCGGAACGTGCGCGGAATGCTGTGGGCTAGTTTTGTCGCCGCCGGCATCCGCCAGGGATTGCAGATTCGCGTATTCGGCTCGACCGGGTCGCTGGCCTGGCATCAGGAGGATCCGGACCGATTGTTGATCCAGCCGCAGCACGCCGCGCATTATGTCCTGCGCCGCGGCGAGGCGTGGACCGGCGCGGCGGCGCAGGCCGCGACCCGCCTGAAGGCGGGGCAAGTCGAAGGCCAGCTCGAGGCTTTCGCCAATATCTACAGCGACGCCGCCGAACTGATCCGGGCGCGCCGCGCGGGGCGATCGCCCGGGCCGTCGGCGCGCCTGTGCCCGACGCTGTCCGACGGGGTGGCGGGCATGCGTTTCATCGATGGCTGCGTGCGCTCGCAGGCCATGCGCAGCGCCTGGGTCGAGCTTTAGGACGCGGCGGCCATGAACATCTTCGACGAGCCTAAAATCGATTGTCATAGCCACGTCTTCGATCCGGCGCGCTTCCCTTATCCCGAGGGCAATTTCTATCAGCCCTCCGGGCAGGAAAGAGGCACGCCCGCGCAGTTCGTGCAGGTGCTCGATGCCTATGGCGTGCGCAATGCGCTGCTGGTCGAGCCGAACTCGGGCTACGACTTCGACAACCGTTGCCTGCTCGATACCATCGCCCGCAGCGGCGGTCGCCTGAAGGGCATGGCCGTGGTCGGCAACGATGTGTCGTGCGCTGAGCTGGAAGATCTGAAGGCACAGGGCATCGTCGGCATCGCCTTCAACCCAGCCCTGTTCGGCACGGCGCGATACTCGGATGCCGCGGGCCTGCTCGCGCGGCTCGCCGACCTCGATCTCATCGCCCAGGTTCAGGTGATGGACGAGCAACTGCTGGACCTGTTGCCGATGCTCAAAGCCAGCGGCGCGCGACTGATCTTCGATCATTGCGGCCGGCCGAATCCCGACGCCGGACTCGGACAAGCCGGCTTCCAGGCCCTGCTTGAAGTCGGGCGCGCGCGCAAGGCCTGCGTGAAGATCTCGGGCTTTTCGAAATTTTCGCGCCAGTCTTATCCGTATGAAGACGCCTGGCCCTACGTGCGCGCCCTGGTGGGCGCCTTCGGCCTCGATGCCTGCGTGTGGGGAACCGACTGGCCTTTTCTCCGTGCGCCAGAACGGATAGATTATGGAACCTTGCTCAAACTCCTCGAGCGCCTGTTCCCGGATGCCGGTGAGCGGCGCCAGCTGTTGTGGGAAACGCCGCGCGCGCTGTTCGGCTTTGGCGGCTGACTGTTGATAAAGGACCTGCCATGAAGAAGACCATCAACTGGGGGGTGCTCGGCGCTGCCGGCATCGCCACCAAGTTCTCGATGCCGGGGATCAAGGCAGCGCCGAGCGCGACCCTGCTCGCCCTGGCCTCGCGCGATCTCGACAAGGGCCGCGCCGCCGCGGCGACGCTCGCTGTGCCGCGCGTCTATGGCAGTTATGCCGAACTGCTGGCCGACCCGGACATCGACGCCATTTACATCCCGTTGCCCAACCAGCTGCATTTCGAGTGGTCGGTGCGCGCGCTCGAAGCCGGCAAGCACGTGCTTTGCGAAAAGCCGCTGTGCCTCACTTCGCAGCAGGTGAAAGAGCTCTGCGCCGTGCGCGATCGCACCGGCAAGCACATCGAAGAGGCCTTCGCCTACCGCAACCATCCGCAGTGGGTCAAGCTCAGGGAAATCCTTGCGAGCGACCTGCTCGGGCCGGTACGCGCCGCGCATGGCATCATGGCCAAGCAGTTCTTCAACCCGCAGGACATTCGCAACAATCCCGGCGCCGGCGGCGGTGGCACCTACGATCTCGGGTCTTACGTCATCAGTGCCTGCAACATGCTGTTCAAGCGCGCCCCGGCGCGGGTCGTGGCGGCCTTCGAAATCGATCCGGTGTTCGGCACCGATCGCCTCTCGAGCGCCTTGCTCGACTATGGCAGCGCCCACGCCGCGCTGACCGTCGCCACGCAGTCGGGCGGCGACAGCTGGGGGTCGCAACAGCACCTGACCGTGCTCTGCGCGCGCGGCTGGTTGCGTTTCAATTTCCCGTATTCGCAGGTGCGGCCGACGGCATGCATGATCGAGATCGGCGATGCGACCGGAGTCGGCGCATTTCCGACCCAGACGCTGGCGTTTGAAGCGACCAACCAGTTCGTGCTGCAGGCCGAGCGTTTCTCGCGTCTGGTGCTTGGCGACGCGGTGCCGCCCTGGCCGATCGAGGAGGCGGTTGATACCCTGCAGACGATCGAAGCGCTGTTTGAATCGGCGCGTGGCGGGCACTGGCAGTCGCTGCCGGCGCCGCGGGGCGAAAAGTGAATGCCATTGTAATGCTCGCGAGCGCGCCATCGAGGCGGATTCCATGCCGTCCGTCCGGGGTTCTATGGAATGCGGTTTCAGAAAAACCGGGCAAAAATAGGGTGCCGCGAGAAGTCAATTCGCGTACACTTAATCGCTCAATTTTTTGCAGCGAAAGATGCCCGGAATTGCCCATTGTGCGGCCCGGTTGACGATATCCGACGATGCGACACCAGTGTCTTGCGAGCGAACGTTTTCAGTAGACAATCAAAGGGGGATACTTTCATGACGAACACAGTGGCCGGGGCCGCACCTTCGCACGCTGCCGAGGCTGACGCTCCGGCGGGCGTGCATACCGACACCTTCAAGCCTTTCGCGCCGTGGCTCGAGCTGATTTTTGACACGGTGCTCGGTCTCATCCTCTTCGTTGAACTGGCGCTGATGTTCGGCAACACGATGATGCGCGGAATCTCCAACAACTCGCTGGTGTGGGCCAACGAGGTCTCGGAATATGCGCTGACCGGACTGGCTTTCATCGGCGGCGCCGTCGCCTACCACCGCGGCATGCACATGGTGGTGCGTTTCGCCATTGACAAGCTGCCCGACCGTATCCGCGAGTACGCCGAGTGCGCGCGCCACTACTTCGTGCTGATCGCGGTCGGCATGGGCGTTTATTACACCATCCCGATGTGGGTCAATGCGCGCAACACGCTGACCAGCGTGCTGCAGGTCTCCAAATCGTGGACCCTGTTGCCGTTCATGTTCGGCATGGTGCTGACGGCGATCTTCGCTGTGGCCGAATTGACGCGCCACCCGCGCAAGAACGTCATCGGATCCGCCGTCGCGGTCGCGGTGCTCGGCCTCGTCTGGTTCGTTGCGCTGTATTACAGTGGACCGTGGAACGGCCCGGCCGGCGTCGGCTTCGCGCTCGGCATGCTGCTGGTGCTGGTGTTCGCCGGCGTGCCGATCGCCTTCGTGCTGTCGGCCACCGCTTATGTCTATATCTACGGTTCGGGCGAGGCCGACCCGATGGCCGTCTCCTTCGCCATGACCAACGGGATCAGCAGCTTCATCCTGCTGGCCGTGCCCTTCTTC
>CAIXAY010000071.1 GCA_903917505.1 uncultured beta proteobacterium
CGAGGTCGTCGATCTGCAAGCGCCCCGACTCGAGCAAGGCCATGACATCCGGAAAGGCCTTGTGATATTGCACCGAGCCGCGCAGATCGATCTCCCTGGCCATGATCAGATTGGCCGGGATTTGAACGAGGTCGGGCAGCGTTCCGACCTGCACGACCACGCCGCCCTTGCGCACGCGCTCTATGGCCAGCGTCAGCGCCTGTGGCGCGCCCGCGGCTTCCCAGGCGATATCGAATCCGCCGGGCGAGAGCGACTGCATTTGCGCGACGGCGTCCGCCGCGAGCGGATCGATTGCCAGATCCGCGCCGCTGCGCAGCCCGACCTGCCGGTTGTAATCCTGCATATCGACCAGAACGGCCTGCTTTGCGCCCAGCGCTTTGGCGATGCGCAGGATCAACTGCCCGATGGCGCCGCCGCCGATGATCAGCACCAAAGCGCCGCTCACGTTGCCGGCGCGGCGAACCGCATGGAAAGCCACCGACGCCGGCTCGATCATGGCGGCGGTAGTCAATGAGATCGATTCCGGAAGCCGGTAGACGTTGCCCGCGGGAACGCAGACCTTGTCGCCCATCGCCCCATCGACATGCGGCCAGGCCGCCGCCGATCCCATGTAGCGCTTTTCGGGGCACAGGTTGGCATGCCCGCTACGGCACATCGCGCAGTTGCCGCAGGCGAGCAGCGGATCGACCGCCACCGCATCGCCGACCGCGAAGCCGGCAACCCCGTCGCCGAGCGCCGCGACGGTTCCCGAAAACTCGTGCCCCAGGGCGAATGCCGTTCTGGGAACGAAAGGGCCGCAACGGCCGTGGGCAAAATAGTGCTTGTCCGAACCGCAGATGCCGACGCTGCGCACATCGATCAAGAGTTCGCCGGCGCCCGGCGCCGGCTCGGGCACGTCGTCGAGCACGATCTGTTTGGGGCCGTGAAGGCGGTAGCGCTGCATCGTATCGATTCCTCGAATGAAGGCGTTCAGAACAGGCAGGTGACCTTGAGGTAGCGCTCCGGATGCGCGGCGATGTCGACGACCGTGGTCGGCGTCTCGTCCATGCTCACCGACTTGGTCAGCAGCGCGGCGACGTTGATCTTGCCTTCGGCGATCAGGCGCAGGCTTTCCGGAAACTGGCCGACGCTGTTGCGCGAACCGCGGATGGACAGCTCCTTCTTGGTGATCAGCGCGGTCGGCAGGGCGATGTCGCCCTTCGGCCAGCCGACCAGGGATATCCTGCCGGCATAAGAGACGTAGTCGATGGCGCCGCGAATGGCGCGCGCATCGCCCGAGGCCTCGATCACCACTTCGGCCATGCGGCCCTTGGTGATGGCCTTGATTTGCTCGAGTGCATCGCCGCTCACCGGATTGATGGTGTGCACGACGCCCAGGGTCCTGGCTAGCGCCAAGCGCTCGTCGACCGGATCGACGACGATCGGTATCGCGCCTATGGCCAAGGCGTACTGCGCCGCCAGCAGGCCGATCTGGCCGGCGCCGGAAATTACCACGTGCTCGCCGGCCAGCGTCTCGGCTTGCTTGATCGCGTGCATGGCGATCACCAAAGGCTCGGCCAGCGGCACGATATTCCAGGGAATATTGTCCGGCACCTTGTGCAGGAGATGGCGCGGGTGCGAAACGTATTCCGCCATGCCGCCCTCGATATGCACGCCGCGCACCGTCAGGTTCTCGCAGCAATTGGTGTGGCCGATCGAACAAGGGTAACAGTGACCGCAGTACACATAAGGTTCGAGGAGGACGCGATCGCCGGGCTTGAACTCCGTTTCGCCGTCGGGCACCTCGACGACTTCGCCGGCGATTTCATGGCCGATGATGCGCGGATAGCTGACCAGCGGATTGAGGCCCTTGTAGGCGCCGATGTCCGAGCCGCAGATCCCGGCGCTGCGCACCTTGAGGAGGATCTCCCCCTCGCCGCGCCGCGTTTGCGGAATATCGGCCAGGGAAATTTCCCCGGGTTGTTTGAGGCACACCGATTTCATGATTTCTCCAATAACGGCCGGGGGATCAAACCGGCATCCATTCCGCCAGAACCAGCGAGAGCGGCGGATAAAAAGTCGTGAGCACCAGGGTCAGGCCGAAGGCCCAGTAGAACGGCCCGATCTCGCGCATGAACTCGTCGACCTTCACCTTGGTGAGGTTGCAGGTCAGGAACATGGTCGTCCCGAACGGCGGGGTAATGGCGCCGATCGACAGGTTGAAGATCATCATGATGCCGAAATGCACGGGATCGATGCCGAGGGTATGCACGGTCGGCATCAAGAGCGGCGTCAGCACGACGATCGCCGCGTTGCCGTCGAGGAACATGCCGACGACGATCAGCAAGACATTGACGATCAGCAGAAAGACCACCGGACTCGTCGAGAAGCCCATCAGCATCTGCGTCACCTCGGTGGCCACGCCCTCCCAGGTCAGGATCCAGGCAAAGCCTGCCGAGGCCATCAGGATCAGCATGATCGAGCCGTTGGCGCGCGCCGATTCGGCGAGCGCGCTCTTGACGTCGGCCCACTTGCATTCGCGGTAGGCGAAGCCGATGACCAGGCAGTAAAGGCAGGTCACCGCGCCGGCTTCGGTCGGCGTGAAGATGCCGTAGCGTATGCCGCCGAGGATCAGCACCATCAGCATCAGGCCCCAGAAAGCGCCCACCGTGGCCCTGGCGATTTCGCCGATGCCGGCCATCTTCGGGCGTGTCGGCTTGTAACCGCGCTTGCGCGACACCCAATCGACCGCGATCATCAGCGCGAAGGTGCACACGATTCCCGGCCCGAGGCCGCCCATGAACAGCTTGCCGATCGAGGTGTCGGAAACAAAGCCGTAGATGATCAGGCCGATGCCCGGCGGCAGGATGGGGCCGAGCAGCGCCGACGAGGCGGTCAGCGCCGCGGCGAACGGGCGGCTATAGCCGTGCTTGGTCATTTCCGGGACGAGCACCTTGCAGATCATCGCCGCGTCGGCAAGGCCGGCGCCGGAAGGGCCGCCGATCAGCGCGCCGAGCACGATGTTGGTTTGCGCGAGGCCGCCGCGCATGTGGCCGGAAAGCGTGTCGGCGAGAATCAGCAGGCGGTTGGTCATGCCGGTGTAGTTGAGGATCGAGCCGAGCATCATGAAGAAGGGTATTGCCAGCAGCGGCAGATTGTCGGCGCCGCCGATCATGCGCTGGATGACCATCACCGCCGACATGTCCTGGGCGGCGAAGAAATAGACGAAGGTTGCGGCGCAGATGGCGAAGGCCACCGGCACGTTGATGCCGAACAGCGCCAGCATCACGATGAAAGCGAGCAGCACGCTCATTGTTGTAACTCCTCTGGCACGTCGAGATCGGTGGTGTTTTTCTTGCCCAGGATGCTGTTCCAGAACATCCGCCCGTAATACATCAGCATGAACGAGCAGCAGACCGGGATGGACGCGTCGATATAGCTGTAGGGAATGCCGAGGATCGGCGTGAGCTTGTTGTAGCCGCGAATGGTCAGAAGGATTCCGTACCAGATGAGCAGCACCAGCGTAACGAGAACGATCACATCGCCGACGATGCTGATGATCCGCTGCCACTTGGGCGACATGCGCGTCACCAGCACGTCGATGCTGCAATGGCCTTCGACGTGAATGACCGCGGAAGCGCCGAGCATGGTCAGCCAGACGAAGGTGAATACCGTGATTTCCTCGACCCAGCCCCAGGGACTGTCCATCACATAGCGCATGAAGACGTTGGCGCAGGCCAGCAGAACGATGAAGGCCATGGCGGCCATGCCGAGAAAGTTGTCGAGCTTTCTGACCATGTCATAAAATTTTCGCAGCAGTTGCATAGGACTGATTCCCTGATGACGACGTGACTTGGCGGCAGGCATTCCCTGTCGCGGGGGAAGCCAAGCCGAATGAGCGATGGAAGCGATGCAGGCGAACCCCGGGCCGGGCGCGCTTGCGCGCCCGGCCTTTCCGGCTTACTTGTGGCCGATGATCGTATAGACCCGATTCATGACTTCAGGCGGAAACTCCTTGCTGAAGCGGCTCGGGAAATCCTTCATGACCGCCTTGAACGCAGCGCGATCGACTTCGACGACCTTGACGCCGGCAGCCTGCATCTTCTGCAGCGCTTCCTTGTCGGCGATCTCGTTTTCCTTGTCGAGATAGCGGCCGGCCTCTTCACCGGTCTCCTTGAGCATCTTGACGATCTCCGGCGGCAGCTTGGCGATGAAGCTGGTGCCGGCGATCCACGAGGACATATTGAGCTGGTGGCGCGTCATGATCAGGAACTTGGCGCCTTCGTACATCTTGCCGCCGTAGAGCACCGGGATCGGATTCTCGGCCCCGTTGATCACGCCCTGCATCAGCGCCGGATAGGCTTCGGCCAGCGGCATCGGCGTCGAGGTCGCGCCCATGGCGTTCATCATTTCGGTCGAAATGCGGATGTTCGGCACGCGGATCTTCAGGCCCTTGAGTTCTTCCGGCTTGGTCGCCGCCTTGGTCGCCAGCATGTTGCGCACGCCATCACATCTGTCCGGTAGTTGTCTGTGTCATTTGATGGAAGCCTAGGAATGGCGCG
>CAIXAY010000072.1 GCA_903917505.1 uncultured beta proteobacterium
CGTCCGTTCAAATTTTGCCTTAGCCATTTAAAGTATCCTCAAAGAGCAGAAAATCACTTCTTGTTAATCACGGCCTCGGCGACGTTCTTCGGCGCCTCGGTATAGTGTTTGAATTCCATCGAGTAAGTCGCGCGGCCTTGCGACAGCGAACGCACCGTAGTCGAGTAGCCGAACATTTCGGCCAGCGGAACCTCGGCCTTGATCGCCTTGATGCCGCCGGGAATGTCGTCCATGCCATGCACCACGCCGCGGCGTCCCGACAGGTCGCCCATGATGTTGCCCATATACTCCTCGGGCGTCTCGACTTCAACCGACATCATCGGCTCGAGCAGCGTCGGCGCAGCCTTCTTCATGCCTTCCTTGAAGGCCATGGTCGCAGCCATGCGGAAAGCATTTTCGTTCGAATCGACGTCGTGGTAGGAACCGTCGAACAGCGTGAACTTGACGTCGACGTCCGGATAGCCGGCGAGCACGCCGCTCTTGTTGCAGTCCTGCAAGCCTTTATCGACGGCCGGAATGTATTCGCGCGGCACCGAACCGCCCTTGACCGCATCGACGAACTCGTAGCCCTTGCCGGCCGCGTTCGGCTCGATCTTGATCCAGACGTGGCCGAACTGGCCGCGGCCGCCCGACTGCTTGACGAACTTGCCTTCCTGTTCGACCGTCTTCTTGATGCATTCGCGGTAAGCGACCTGCGGCGCGCCGACATTGGCGTCGACGTTGAACTCGCGGCGCATGCGGTCGACGATGATTTCGAGGTGCAGCTCGCCCATGCCGGAAATGATCGTCTGCCCGGTCTCTTCGTCCGAGCGCACGCGGAAGGACGGGTCCTCGTTGGCCAGGCGGGAGAGCGCGAGACCCATTTTTTCCTGGTCGGCCTTGGTTTTCGGCTCGACTGCGATGTGGATCACCGGCTCGGGGAAAACCATGCGCTCGAGCGTGATCACCGCGGTCGGATCGCACAGCGTCTCGCCCGTGGTCACTTCTTTCAGCCCGACGCAAGCGGCGATGTCGCCGGCCAGGACTTCCTTGATTTCCTCGCGGTTGTTGGCGTGCATCTGCAGCACCCGGCCGATGCGCTCCTTGCGCCCCTTGATCGGGTTGTAGATGGTGTCGCCGGTCTTCAGCACGCCGGAATAAACGCGGATGAAGGTCAGCTGCCCGACGTAGGGGTCGGTCATCAGCTTGAAAGCGAGCGCCGAGAACTTGGCGGTGTCCGACGCTTCACGCGTCGTCGGCGTGCCGTTTTCGGCTTCGCCGGTGACCGGCGGAATGTCGACCGGCGACGGCAAGAGATCGATCACCGCGTCGAGCATGCGCTGCACACCCTTGTTCTTGAACGCCGTGCCGCACAGCATCGGCTGGATCTCGCAGGCGATCGTGCGGTCGCGCAGGCCCTTGATGATCTGCGCTTCGGTGAGTTCGCCGTTTTCGAGATAGGCGTTCATCAGTTCTTCGGACGATTCGGCGGCGACCTCGACCATCTTGCCGCGCCACTCTTCGGCCTGTGCCTGCAGTTCGGCCGGAATCTCGCGATAGTCGAACTTCATCCCCTGCGAGGCTTCGTCCCAGTAGATGGCCTGCATCTTGACGAGGTCGACGACGCCCTGGAAGTAGTCTTCCTTGCCGATCGGGATGACGATAGGCACCGGCGTGGCCTTGAGCCGCGTTTCCATCTGGCTGACGACCTTGAAGAAGTCGGCGCCCTGGCGGTCCATCTTGTTCACGAAGGCGAGACGCGGAACCTTGTACTTGTTGGCCTGGCGCCAGACCGTTTCCGACTGCGGCTGCACGCCGCCGACCGCGCAATAGACCATGCACGCGCCGTCGAGCACGCGCATCGAGCGCTCGACTTCGATCGTGAAGTCGACGTGGCCCGGCGTGTCGATGATGTTAATGCGGTGTTCGGGGCGGACGAAATCCATGCCCTTCCAGAAACAGGTCGTTGCCGCCGAGGTGATGGTGATGCCGCGTTCCTGCTCCTGCTCCATCCAGTCCATGGTGGC
>CAIXAY010000073.1 GCA_903917505.1 uncultured beta proteobacterium
GCTCGACATACGAGACAAGAGCGTGGATGACGTAGAAACTGGCGGCGAGCGCAATCAAGGTGATGGCTCGCAGCACCAGGGGATGCGTCAGGAAAGGAATTACCCAGGTTTCGGTTGTCATGAGCGTCCTCCGATTCAAGAAATTGACAAGTGGCGCGCGGCCACGAAGTGCAAAACCGTGTCGGCCGGAGAACCGGAAGGGTCTCCTTGAACACGATTCCATGCTAAGCGGATGCTTATCAAGTTGGTGAAAAGAGATGAATCGCCGACATCAAGAAGATGTAAACTTCTTGCCATTGCCCTATACTCCGGGCTGACAGTAAATGCCATGCGCGTACGGGCGCACGCGGTGTTTCGGGGTGTCGCCGCAGGTTCTTGGACGGCCCTTGAATGGATCCGCTGGCTTTCGTCACCGGACAGCGACGAGGGACGCTCGCCGCTCGGCCTGGCCGCACGCAGGCGCGGCTTGTTCTTCGCACCATATGCTGGACTCCAACAATGGGACACACCACCCCAAAGACGCTGGGCGCTCCGGGAGGCACGCTCGATATCGAGGCGCGGCAGCGGAATTCGCTGGCCGTGCTGCTGGCGTGGGCCGGCCTGGGGGCGAACAGCTTTTCGGCGGCCTGCTACGGTCCGGAAAACTCCTTCCTGGCGCTTGGCGGTCACGCCGAACTCGGCTTGCCGCTGGTCATGGTCACGGTCATCGCGGTGGCCCTGATCGCGCTCGCCCATATCCAGATGCTCGAGCTTTTCCCGAACGGGGGCGGCAGCTATCAAGTCGCCACGCATCTGCTCGGGCCGCATGCCGGCCTGGTCGCCGGCGCAGCCTTGCTGGTCGATTACGTTCTGGCCATCACCGTCTCGCTGGCGAGCGGCACCGAAGCCTTGTTCAGCCTTCTGCCGCTCGACGCGCACGCCTACAAGCTACCTTTGGAAGCCGCCCTCGTCCTCGTTCTGGCCGTGCTCAATCTCAGAGGTCTGCGCCTGGCGATCTGGTTGTTGCTCCCCGTCGTATTGCTGTTTCTCGTCGTGCACGCCGGTTTGATCGTCTATGGCGTCTCGATCAAGGTCGCCGACGTCGGCATTGCGTTTCACGAGTCATCGGTGGGTATCCGACAACTGTCGGCGGCATCGGGCTGGCTGTTCGTCGTCGCCCTTCTCGTTAGGGCTTGCGGTCTGGGCGGCAGCACCTATTGCGGCGTCGAAGCCATCTCGAACAATGTCAATCTGCTCGCCGAACCGCGCGTTCGCACGGGGCGCCGGACGATGATCGTCGTTTCGGCGTGCCTCTCATTTATCGCCGGCGGCCTCATCTTCCTGTACTCGACCTGGCGGTCGCAGGCGGTCGCCGGGGAAACCTTGAACGCGTCGGTCTTTTCGGCAATCCTGGCAAACCTCGGGCTGGACCAGGGCACGACGCAAACGATGTTGGTGGGAATACTCGCGCTCGAAGCGGCGATACTCTTCGTCGCCGCGAACTCGATCCTGATCTTCGGACAGTCGCTGCTGGCGCACATGGCGTCGGATTCCTGGCTGCCCCACCAGTTTCGCAATCTGTCGGAGCGCCTGGTGCGCCAGAACGGGATCATTTTCGTCAGCAGCTGTGCGCTGGCGATTCTGGTCTGGACCGGCGGCGACCTGGCCGTCCTCATCGTCTATTACAGCATTACCGTCTTCTTGAGTCTGGCGCTCGCGAAAGCCGGACTGGTGCGCTATTGGTGGGCGCAGAAGCGCAAGAACAAGGCCTGGTTGCCGCGCATGGGCATCGCGGCGGCCGGATTTCTCGTGGCTCTGGGAATTCTGTACGTCACGGTGACCGAACGCTTCTTCACCGGGGGATGGGCAACCCTGTGTCTGACCGTGGCGGTGATTCTTGTTTGCGTGGCGATCCGCCGCCATTACGACTGGGTCGACGAGCGCCGCCGGGCGATGGATAGCCAATTCGCGCTGTCGCAGCAGGAAATTGATGATCAACAACCCGTCAAAGTTCGACATGAGGGCGCCACGGCAGTCGTGTTGACGACACAACGCTGGGGACCGACGATTCACACGCTGTTATGGATACAGCGGCTGTTTCCCGGTCATTTCCCCAACGTGCACCTGATCAGCGCCGTATCCGTCGATGCGCGCACGGTCAGCACGCCGGAAAGACTCGCCAAACAGTCCGAAACGGCAAGGCAGGCGATCGCGCAAGTGCAAGCCTTTTGTGCGAAGTTTGGCTTGTATTTCAGCCATTCCATCGCCTACGGCACCGATCCGGTCGAAGAGCTGACGGCGCTGGCGATACAAGCGGTCGATGAATTTGCCGATTGCGTGTGCTTCTCGAACAAGCTGATTTTTCCTCCAGAAAAGCGATTCCGCGAATGGCTGCACAATCAAACCGCATTGGGTTTGCAGCGGCGATTGCAGTTGCAAGCGATCCCGCTGGTCATTCTTCCGATCAAGTTGCGCTAGCGGCCAATGCGGCGCGGCGCCTTGCTCGCCCCCATTCTTGTAAGCGAGACCATTGACCTCTTCCCTGTCGCCCGTCACTCCGCCGGTCAGCACGCTGTCGAATTCGATCGGCGTTACCCGCGCGAATTTGAGCGCAAATGGAAAGTCATGGTCTTTTCTCGCTCACCGCCTCCCTCGGTTACAATAGCGCCCTTTTCAAATCAATGACTTTCCGGGGTTTCTTCAGTGCTCGTCGTCGCCAACATCACCATGCAGTTCGGGGCCAAGCCCCTCTTCGAAAACGTCTCGGTCAAGTTCGGCGAGGGCTACCGCTATGGCCTGATCGGTGCCAACGGCTCGGGCAAATCGACCTTCATGAAAATCCTGGCCGGCGAACTCGAGGCCACGGCCGGCAACGTTTCGAAAGATTCGCACGAGCGCATGGCCTACCTGCGCCAAGACCAGTTCGCTTTCGAGGACCAGCGCGTCATCGACGTCGTGATGATGGGCCACGAACAGATGTGGGCCTGCATGCAGGAAAAGGACGCGATCTACGCCAATCCGGAAGCGACCGAGGCGGAATACATGCACGCCGCCGAACTCGAGCACCGGTTCGCCGAATACGGCGGCTATTCGGCCGAGTCGCGCGCCGGCGAGCTTCTGCTCGGCGTCGGCATTCCGTCAGAGCAGCACTTCGGCCCGATGAGCGAAGTCGCGCCCGGCTGGAAGCTGCGCGTGCTGCTGATCCAGGCGCTGTTCGCCAACCCCGACATCCTGCTGCTCGACGAGCCGACCAACAACCTCGACATCGCCACCATCCGCTGGCTGGAGAACGTGCTCAACGAGCGCAACAGCACGATGATCATCATCTCGCACGATCGCCACTTCCTGAACCAGGTGTGCACGCACATGGCCGATCTCGACTACGGCAGGATCACGGTGTACCCCGGCACCTATGACGATTTCATGGAGGCTTCGTCGCAGGCGCGCCAGCAGCAGCAGAAAGACAACGCGCGCGCCAAGGAGCGCATCGCCGAGCTGCAGGACTTCGTGCGCCGCTTCTCGGCCAACAAGTCGAAAGCCAAGCAGGCGACTTCGCGCGTGAAGCTGATCGAGAAGCTGCGGCCCGAGGACGTCAAGCCCTCGTCGCGCCAGTACCCGTGGATTCGTTTCGAATACGACGACAAGGAAAAGCTGCACCGCCAGGCGGTCGAGATCGAGAAGCTCAGCTTCGCTTATCCGGGCAGCGAGCGCCGGATTTTCAGCAAGTTCGACCTGACGCTGCACGCCGGCGACAGGCTGGCGGTGATCGGCGAGAACGGGGTCGGCAAATCGACGCTGCTGAAACTCCTGATGGGCGAATTGCAGCCGCAGTCCGGGCACATCAAGTGGACTGAAAAAGCGCGGCGCGGCTACTACGCGCAGGACCATGCCGAAGAGTTCAAGGAAGACACGCCGCTGACCGAGTGGATCGCCGGCTACGCGCGCGCCACCGCCAGCGAGGGTGACGACCTCGAAACGCTGATTCGCGGCACGCTGGGGCGCCTGCTTTTTTCCGGCGACGAAGTGCGCAAGGCGGTGCGCGTCATTTCCGGCGGCGAGCAGGGGCGTATGATATTCGGCAAGCTGATGCTGATGAAGAACAATGTGCTGATCCTCGACGAGCCGACCAACCACCTCGACATGGAGTCGATCGAATCGCTCAACACCGCGCTCGAGAAATTCAAGGGAACCATGGTATTCGTTTCGCATGACCGCGAATTCGTGTCCTCGCTCGCCACCCGCGTGCTCGAAATCCGCATGGACGGAACGCTGGTGAACTACCCGGGCAACTACGAGGACTACCTCGCCAGTCAAGGCATCGACTAAAAGCCCATGCGCACCCTCTCGGCTTTCATTCTTCGCCTGGCCGGATGGCAAACGGTCTACGCGGCCCCGCCGGGCCCGAAGGCCGTGATCATCGTCTATCCGCATACCTCGAACTGGGATTTCCCGCTCGGCCTGCTGTTCAAATTCAAGGTCGGCATGCCGCTTAAATGGGCCGGCAAGGACACGCTGTTCCGCTGGCCGATGCGGCGCCTGTTCATCGCGCTCGGCGGTGTTCCGATCAACCGGCGCGAGCGCACCGGGGCGGTCAGCCAACTGCTCGAGTCCTTCAAGCGCAGCGAACGCCTGTGCCTGTGCATCGCGCCCGAGGGCACGCGCTCGCGGACCGAGCACTGGAAGACCGGTTTCTACCACTTGGCGTTAACGGCCAAGCTGCCGCTGGGCCTTGCTTTCATCGACTACGGCAGCAAGCGGGTCGGCGTCGATCACTGGATCACGCTGTCCGGCAACGAAGCGGCCGATCTGGCGACCTTCCGCGATTATTACGCCGGCAAGGTTCCGCGCTATCCGGAAAAGGCGGGCGAAATCCGTTTCAAGGCCTGAACCGGCGCTGCCAACCCCCCAGCCCCCCAGCCCCCTTGTCAGGGGGGAGCTCGCGCGGTTTTCTCCTCCCCTAACAAGGGGAGGCCGGGAGGGGTTTGTGCCTGGCGTCCCGAAAAGACTTCGGGCGTTACAATGCGGACTCATCCTGAGCCCGCTTGCCATGACCAGCCCGCACGCTACCGAAGCCAGCCCCGAACCCTTGCAGCGCGTCGTGAAGATCCGCCGCGATTACAACTCGTGGGTGGCGACGGAAACGCTCGAAGATTATGCTCTGCGCTTCACACCGCACCGCTTCCGTAAATGGTCCGAGATGCGTGTCGCCAACACCGCTTTCGGCGCCTCGTCCTTTCTCGTGCTCGAAGCCGTCGGCGCGACCATGCTGGTCAATGGCGGTTTCATCAACGCTTTCTGGGCGATCCTCGCGACCGGGCTGATCATCTTCCTGATCGGCCTGCCGATCAGCCACGCCGCCGCCCGCTACGGGCTCGACATGGACCTGCTGACGCGCGGCGCCGGTTTCGGCTACATCGGCTCGACCATCACCTCGCTGATCTACGCCTCATTCACCTTCATCTTTTTCGCGCTCGAAGCGGCGATCATGGCCTACGCGCTCGAACTCGCTTTCCACATCCCGCCGCGCTGGGGTTACCTGATCTGCGCGCTGGTGATCATCCCGCTGGTCACGCACGGCGTCACGGTGATCAGCCGCCTGCAGGCGTGGACGCAACCCTTGTGGCTGGCGATGCTGGTGCTTCCCTATGTCTTCCTGCTGGTGCAGGAACCCGAAGTGCTGCGCGGCCTCGCGCGCTATCCCGGCGAGCGCGGCCTCGGCGGCGAGTTCTCGATGCCGCTCTTCGGCGCCGCGCTCGCCGTCGGCATCGCGCTCGTCACGCAAATGGGCGAGCAGGCCGATTACCTGCGCTTCATGCCGGAGCGCACGGACAGGAACAAACGCCGCTGGTGGCTGGCCATGTTGCTCGGCGGCCCCGGCTGGGTGCTGCCCGGGGTCGCCAAGATGCTCGGCGGCGCGCTGCTCGCCTATCTCGCGCTCAGGAACGCCGTGCCGGTCGCCAAGGCGGTCGATCCCAACCAGATGTATCTGATCGGCTATTCGCACGTGTTCAGCAACACGGCGCTGGCCATCGCCGCGACCCTGCTCTTCGTCGTCATCTCGCAGATCAAGATCAACGTCACCAACGCCTACGCCGGCTCGCTGGCCTGGTCGAATTTTTTCGCGCGGCTGACGCACAGCCATCCGGGCCGCGTCGTCTGGGTCGTCTTCAATACCCTGATCGCGCTGCTGTTGATGGAGCTCGACGTCTTCCAGGCGCTCGGCCAGATCCTCGGCCTGTATTCGAACATCGCCATTTCCTGGATGGCGGCGGTCGTCGCCGACCTCGTGATCAACAAGCCATTGGGTCTCTCGCCGCCGGCGATCGAGTTCAAGCGCAGCCATCTGTACGACGTTAACCCGGTCGGCCTGGGCGCGATGGGCATCGCCTCGCTGCTCTCGATCGCTGCCTACAGCGGCGCGCTCGGCCCGGCCGTACAGCCCTATGCCTCCTTCATCGCCCTGCTCGTCGCCTTTGTCGCGGCGCCGCTGATCGCCTGGCTGACCGGCGGCCGCTATTACCTCGTCAAGCGTCCGGCGGAGGCCGCGGCCGGCAAGCAGCGCTGCTGCATCTGCGAACGCGAATACGAACCCACCGACACCGCGCATTGCCCGGCCTACGGCGACACGATCTGCTCGCTGTGCTGTTCGCTCGACGCGCGCTGCGACGACCTGTGCAAGCCGGGCGCCAGCCTCGCCGAACAATGGCAGCGCCTGCTGCGCCGCATTCTGCCGGCCCGCGCCGTTCCCTACCTCGAGACCGGGCTCGCACATTACCTGCTGCTGATGGCCTGCATCGTGCCTTTGCTCGCCGCGCTGCTCGGCCTGCTCTACACGCACGAAGTGCTCACGCTGGATCCGGCCCAGGCCGAGCTGATTCCGCGCCTGCAGCAGACTTTCGTCAAAGCTTTCTCGGGCCTCCTGCTGTTCGCCGGCATCGCCGCCTGGTGGATGGTGCTGACGCACAAGAGCCGCCAGGTCGCGCAGGAAGAATCGAACCGGCAGACGCGCCTTTTGATCCAGGAAATCGATTCGCACCAGCGCACCGACGAACAGCTGCAGAAAGCCAAGCAGGCCGCCGACCAGGCCAACCTCGCCAAGAGCCGCTATATCACGGCGATCAGCCACGAACTGCGCACGCCGCTCAACAGCATCCTCGGCTACGCGCAGATTCTCGACGGCGACGAGGCGATTCCGCCCAACCGCCGGCAAGCCGTGAGCGTCATCCGCAAGAGCGGCGATCATCTGCTGTCGGTGATCGAGGGAACGCTCGACATCGCGCGCATCGAGGGCGGCAAGCTGACCCTCGATTTCAAGCCGCTCAATTTCCCGGCCTTCCTGCAGGAGATCGTCGACATGTTCGAACTGCAGGCGCGCAACCAGGGCTTGAGCTTCGACTACCAGGCGGCCGGCGAACTGCCGGGCGTGGTGCGCGCCGACGAGCGGCGCCTGCGCCAGATTCTGATCAACGTCCTCGGCAACGCCGTCAAATTCACGCTGCGCGGCAGCGTCAGCCTGCACGTCGATTACCGCCGCGACATGGCGGTGTTCGACATCCGCGACAGCGGACCGGGCATTCCGGCCGATGAGCTCGAGCGCATCTTCGAACCCTTTGTCCGCGGCAGCAGCGCGCAGGCCGGCGGCAGCG
The DNA here is from genome assembly GCA_903917505.1 of uncultured beta proteobacterium. Next base: position 7,626 of record CAIXAY010000073.1, read on the forward strand.
GCGTCGGCCTGACCATCGCGCGCATGCTGACCGACCTGATGGGCGGCGAGATGAGCGTCAGCAGCACGCTCGGCGCGGGCAGTTCTTTTCGCGTGCGGATTTTCCTGCCGGAAGTCCACGCGCCGCAGGAAGCGCCCGAACTGCCGCGCGCGAGCCGCATCGGTTACGTCGGCATCCGTCGCCGTATCCTGGTGGTCGACAACGAAAAGGACGACAGGGACATGCTGCAGAGCGTCCTCGACGCGCTCGGCTTTCAGGTCGAGCAGGCGGCGAGCGGCTACGAATGCCTGCAGATCATTCCGCATTTCGCGCCGCACGTGGTATTCATGGATCTGGCCATGCCCGGCATCGACGGTTGGGAGACGCTGCGCCGCATGCGCCGGCTGAAACTCTCCGACGCCAAGATCGCCATCCTTTCGGCCAACGCTTTCGACAAGAATCTCGACAACGACGCCGGCATAATCGCCGAGGACTTCATCGTCAAGCCGCTGCGCGTCGAAGAGCTGCTCGACTGGATAGGGCGCAAGCTGCAGCTCGAATGGGTCAGCGCCGACGCGCCGGCGATCGCGGCGCCTGCCGCTGCGCATCATCCGTTGCCGCTGGTGCCGCCCGCGCGTGAATACCTGTCGGCGCTCGACGAACTGCTCAGCTTGGGTTATGTCCGAGGCATACTAAACAAACTCGCTGAAATCGAGCGCCAGGATCCGGCCTGCGGCGAATTCACGCGGGTGCTGCGCGAACTGGCGCGCGGCTTCCAGTTCGACGCGATGAAGGAAGTTCTGCGAAAGGCGCGCGATGCGGCGTGAATCAGACCTTGAACGCGCGCTGTCGGACATCGTCCTGATCGTCGATGACGTTCCGGAGAATCTCGCGCTGCTGCACGACGCGCTCGACGAAGCGGGCTACACGGTGCTGGTCGCGACCAACGGTGAATCGGCGTTGCAGCGCGCGCGGCAAAGCCTGCCCGACGTCGTCCTGCTCGACGCGATGATGCCCGGCATCGACGGTTTCGAGGTGGCGCGGCGGCTCAAGGCGGACTTTGCCACGCACCATATCCCGATCGTTTTCATGACCGGTCTGACCGAGACCGAACACGTCGTCGCGGCATTCGCCGCCGGCGGCGCGGATTACGTCACCAAGCCGATCCGCCCGGCCGAGGTGCTGGCGCGCATCGCCGCGCACATGCAGAACGCGCGCCAGATGAAACAGGCGCGCACCGCGCTCGACGCTTTCGGCCAGGCGACCGTCGCGGTGCGCGCTAGCGACGGCAAGCTGGTCTGGCAAACGCCGCTGTCGCGCAAGCTGCTCAAGGATTATTTCGCCACCGGCGAGAACGAGACGCCGGCGCGCCTGCTGGCCTGGATCGCCGACGCCGAAGCGGCGCGCCGCGACGGCCGCGAGCCGGTCGCCCTGCTCATTGCCGAGGGCAGCCGCCGCCTGCTGGCGAGCTTTCACGACCAGACCGGCGATCAGGAATGGCTGGTCGTGCTGCGCGAGGAAAACGACGCGTCCGCCATCGAATCGCTGATCGCCGCGTTTCGCCTGACCCAGCGCGAAGCCGAAGTGCTTTACTGGGTGACGCTCGGCAAGACCAGCAAGGACATCGGCGACATCCTCGGCAGCAGCCCGCGCACGGTGAACAAGCATCTCGAACACGTCTTCGAGAAGCTCGGCGTCGAGACCCGGACGGCGGCGGCGAACCTCGCGATGAGCAAGCTGCGCGGCGCCTGACATCGGTCTGGCGGTCGACCGCAGCCCTGGTCGCGCTGTTTGGAACTCTTGCCCCAATCGCTTGGTCAGGAGAATTTGCAAGGAGCCAACATGCCCAGACAAGTGCTGATCATCCACGGCTGGAGCGATACTTCGGCATCGTTTCATTCGCTCGCGTCCTTTCTCGCCGACAACGGCTACCAGCCCAAACTGCTTTGGCTCGGCGACTACATTTCGAAAGACGACGATGTCGGCGTCGAGGACGTCGGCAAGCGCATGGCCGAGGTGATCGACGGCATGATCGCCAGCGGTGAACTCGACGCGTCTTTCGACATGATCGTGCATAGCACCGGCGGACTCGTCGCGCGGCAATGGCTCGTTTCGCGCTATCCGGGAATCGCCGACCAGTGTCCGGTCAAGCGCCTGGTGATGCTGGCGCCGGCCAACTACGGCTCGAAGCTCGCCGCGACCGGCAAGAGTTTCCTCGGTCGGGTCGTCAAGGGCTACGACAACTGGTTCCAGAGCGGCAAAACGATGCTCGACAATCTGGAACTCTCCAGCCCTTTCCAGTGGCAACTCGCACAGCGCGACATTCTCATTCCCCCGGGTGGCGATACAACGACCTACTACGGCCATGATCGGGTCTGGCCTTTCGTCATCGTCGGCACCCATCCTTACGTCAGCCTATTGCGCCAGATCGTCAACGAAAACGGCAGCGACGGGACGGTGCGCGTTTGTGCGGCCAACCTGAACGCCTGTGGCGTGAGCCTCGATTTCCGCGAAACGCAAGTGGAAAGACTTTTCCAGGTCTGGCCCTTGCGCCTCGAATGCAAGATTCCGCTGGCCGTGCTGCCGACCCGCACGCACGGCTCGATCATCGACCCGGCGCGCAGCAGCAAGAGCAATCAGGAGAACATTCCCGAGAGCGCCGAGGAAAAAGCGCAATTGGGCCAGTGCCTGCTCGAGGCGTTGGGGTGCAAGGATTTTGATGATTACCAGGCGATCCTGCAGCGCTGGGATCAGCTGTCGGAGCAGACGGCCGACCGGCGCAATCGTCTGCCCACCGGCGAACAGGCGGAATTCTTTCACCAATACATGCAGATGAATTCGGCGGTGAGCGATGATTACGGCCATCCGGTCGTCGACTATTTCCTCGAGTTCTTTTCCAATACCAACAAGGCGCATGACGCGGCCAACGTCTATCTGCACGGCCAGGTGCTCGAAGACGTCAAGAAGAACAGTCGCGACGAGTCGCTGCGCAATCTTTATTTCGACCGCACCGATCTCTTCGAAGGCTATTACAAGCTATTGCCGAGCCGCACCGCGCCGACCCTGTACATGTCGATTTCCGCCGCTTCGCCCGGCGACAACATCAATTACTTCGAAAGCGAGAAGAAGGGCGCCGAGCAGCAGGTGCCGATCAGTCTCGAAGGCGACCGGACGAAGCGCTGGCTGCAGCGCAATACGACGCACTTCGTGCAGATCATCATTCCGCGCATGCCCGTGGCCGGCGTCTTCAAGCTGAGCAACTTCGCCGCGATGTAATTCACCTCGCAGTGCCGTCAGCACCTCAAGCATCCTGGCCGCGGTAACCCGAGATGCCGATGGCGGTGCGAACGAGGTTATAGCTCGCCCAGCGCAGCAAGGCCAGAGGCCAGGGTAATCGCCGCCAGCTGTGCAAAGGCAGTTCCTCGGCCCTGTCGCGCAAAGCCTCTTGCAGGCTGGCACGCAACTCGGCGACAAATTTTTCGTCGCGCACGACGATATTCGCTTCCTTCGCCAGCAATAGGCTGAACGGGTCGATGTTGGACGAGCCGACCGTCGCCCAGCGCGCGTCGATGACCGCCACCTTGGCGTGCAGAAAACCGTGGCGATATTCGAAAAGGCGGATTCCCGAGTAGAGGAATTGACCATAGAGCGCCTGCGTGGCGTAATGCAGCAGGCGGTACTCGATTCGCCCCTGCAGCAGGACGGTGACCGCGACGCCGCGCTGCGCCGCTGCGCGCAGCGCCCGGCGAAAGCGGCGGCCGGGCAGAAAGTAGGCATTGGCAATCACTATGCTTTGGCGCGCGCCGGCGATCGCCGCGAGGTAGGCTTCTTCAATATCGCGGCGATGCCTGATGTTGTCGCGCACGAGGAAAGCAGCTTCCTGTTCGCCGCGCGGCGGAGGCCCGGGCGCCGCCGCGCCGCGCGCGATCCGGTAGCGATGCCTGGTGCGCGCCCAGTTGACGATTTCCCAGAGCCGGCGCATGGCGCGCTGGATCGGCACGAGCAGCGGGCCTTCGACGCGCACTGCATAGTCGTAGCGCGGCGGCAGGGGAGCCACGGCGTTGCAGTCGTCGGTGATATTGATTCCGCCGACGAAGGCGATCGCGCCATCGATGACGGCGAGTTTGCGGTGCAGGCGGCGCAAGCGATGCCGGCGCAAGCGGAAGCGTGCGATCTCGGGACGGTAGACGATGGCCATGACGCCGGCATCGGACAGGGCGGGTAGCAGCGTACTGGAAAATTGGGGCGCGCCGAAGCCGTCAACCAGCAGTCGAACGGTGATGCCGCGGCGGGCGGCGGCGAGCAACGCGCCGGCGACGGCGCGGCCGGTATCGTCGTCCTCGAAGATATAGCTTTCAAGATGCACTTCGAGGCGGGCTTCGTTGATCGCGGTGAGCAGCGCCGGAAAAAACTCGCCACCGCTGTTGAGCAGGGTCAGACGATTGCCCGGCAGAAACTCAGCCGGCATCGTCAGCCGGCTTGCTCATTGGTATCCTGCCGCAATTGCGCCGACAGCGCCGCATGGTCGGAAATCTTCGACCACGGCGCGCCGGAGTGCATTTCGGCGTGCAGGATGGTGAAGCCGCGCACGTAGATGCGGTCGAGGCGCAGCACGGGGCGCTTGGCCGGATAGCTGCGCCCCGGCGAAGCGGGGCTGCCGTAAACGCCGCCCAGCGCCTCGATCAGCCCCAGGCGCTGGGCCAGCAGCTCGTCGGCTTCATTGCGCCAGTCGTTGAAATCGCCGGCGATGATCAACGGCGAATCGGCTTCGGCGATGTCTTCCAGGTAACGCGACAGCGCGTCCATCTGGCGGCGCCGCGAGCGAGCGAACAACGAGAGATGGACGCAGACGCAATGCAGCGCTTTCGCCAGTCCCGGCACCCTGATCGCACAGTGCAGCAGTCCACGTCGTTCGAAGCGCAGGTGGGTGACGTCCTGGTTGTGGCTATTTTCGATCGGGAAGCGCGCCAATATCGCATTGCCATGGTGCCCATGGTCGTAGATCGCATTGCGGCCGTAGGCCGTCGATTGCCAGACGTCTTCGGCGAGAAAATCGTACTGCGCTTCGTCCGGCCAGTTGTCGATGTTCTCGGCATGACGGCTGTTCATGCCCTGCACTTCCTGCAGGAAGACGATGTCCGGCCCAAGCAAACGCAACTGCTCGCGCAGTTCATGCACCATCATGTGCTGATTGAACTGCGAGAAACCCTTGTGGATGTTGTAGGTGACGACCTGCAGCCTGGGGTTTTTCATGGCGCTCACGATACCGCGAGCATTCTCCCGAGTGCCAGCCTGGCCAGCGCGGCTTCATGCGGCGGCACCTTGATCTGGTTGACGACATGGCCCTCGGCGAGGTTCTCCAACGTCCACGCCAGGTGCTGCGGATCGATGCGCTGCATCGTCGAGCACATGCAGACGGTCGTGGCCATGAACTGGACGATCTTGCCTTCGGGTTTCACTTCTTCGGCCAGGCGGTTCACCAGGTTCAATTCGGTGCCGACCAGCCAGCGCGTGTTCGGTGCAGCTTCCTTGATGGTCTTGACGATGTGTTCGGTCGATCCGACGAAATCGGATTGCCGGCAGACTTCGAAACTGCATTCGGGGTGTGCGATCACCAGGCCGTCCGGGTGCTGGTTGCGGAACTTGATGATGTTCGCCGGCTGGAACATCTGGTGCACCGAGCAGTGGCCTTTCCAGAGCAGCAGTTTCGCCTTGCGAATTTGCTCGGGCGTGAGGCCACCCATTTCCA
>CAIXAY010000074.1 GCA_903917505.1 uncultured beta proteobacterium
AATGATGTCGCCGACGCGCACCAGCGGCCGCTGGTTGATGTTGGTGTTCTGGTTCGAGCGCGTGTATTTGACGAGGTTGTAAATATCCACGCCGACTTCGCCGGGGACGGTTTCGTCGTCGTTGACGCGAACGACGATGCGCGAGGCATCGACGTAATCGACCTTGCCGCCGCGCAGCGCCTGCACCGCCGTGCCCGAGTCGACGGCCACGGTGCGTTCGATGCCGGTGCCCACGACCGGTTTTTCCGGGCGCAGACAGGGCACCGCCTGGCGCTGCATGTTGGCGCCCATCAAGGCGCGGTTGGCGTCATCGTGCTCGAGGAAGGGGATCAGCGAAGCGGCGACCGAAACGATCTGACCCGGTGCGACGTCCATGTAATTGACGCGCGCCGGTTCGGCGAGAATGGTTTCGCCTTTCTCGCGGCAGGTCACGAGATCGTCTGTGAGCAGGTTGTCCTCGCCGAGCGCGGCGTTGGCCTGGGCGATGATGTAACCGCCTTCGACGATCGCCGAGAGGTATTCGATCTGGTCGGTGACCTTGCTATCGACGACCTTGCGGTACGGCGTCTCGAGGAAGCCGTACTCGTTGGTGCGGGCGAACAGCGCCAGCGAATTGATCAGGCCGATGTTCGGGCCTTCCGGCGTCTCGATCGGGCAGACCCGGCCGTAGTGGGTCGGATGCACGTCGCGCACTTCGAAGCCGGCGCGCTCGCGCGTCAGACCGCCCGGTCCGAGGGCCGAGACGCGCCGCTTGTGGGTGATCTCGGAGAGCGGGTTGGTCTGGTCCATGAACTGCGAGAGCTGGCTGGAGCCGAAAAACTCCCGCACCGCGGCGCTGATCGGCTTGGCGTTGATCAGGTCGTGCGGCATCAGGTTGTCCGACTCGGCCTGCGACAGGCGCTCCTTGACGGCGCGCTCGACGCGCACCAGGCCGGCGCGGAACTGGTTCTCGGCGAGTGCGCCGACCGAACGCACACGACGGTTGCCGAGGTGATCGATGTCGTCGATCTCGCCGCGGCCGTTGCGCAGTTCGACGAGAATCTTGATGACCTCGACGATGTCGCGCGGCGACAGGGTCAGCTGGTCGCGGATTTCGCTGACCACGCCGAGACTCTTCAACTGCGTCGCCAGCGCCGTCGCATCGTCGATGGTCAGGTTTTCGGCGACCGCGCGCAGGCCGTAGGACAGCTCGCTGAGCAAGAGCTCGACGGCGGCCGGCGAACCGCCGGCGGTGTCGATGATCGCCTTGACGATGGCCTCGCGCTTGGCCGGAACGTGCTTGACCATGACCTTGGATTCGACGACGTCCTTGCGACCGACGCGGCGGTTGAATTTCATGCGGCCGACGGCGGAGAGGTCGTAACGGTCGTCGGAATAGAACAGGCCGTTGAACAGGATTTCGACCGCTTCTTCGGTCGGCGGCTCGCCCGGGCGCATCATGCGGTAGATGGCGACGCGCGCTGCCTGCTTCGAAATCGTCTCGTCGGTGCGCAGGGTCTGCGAGATAAAGCTGCCGCGATCGAGGTCGTTGATGTACAGCGTTTGCAGCGAATCGACGCCGGCGGCCAGGAGCTTGGTCAGGATCGCTTCGGTGATTTCGTCGTTGGCGTTGGCCAGGATCTCGCCGGTTTCCTTGTCGATCACGTTCTGGGCGACGACGCGCCCGACCACGAAATCTTCCGGCACGACGATCTGGGTGATGCCGGCAGCATCGAGCTCGCGGATGTGCTTGCCGGTGATGCGCTTGTCCTTTGCGATGATGACCTTGCCGGACTTGTCATTGAAATCGAAGCGGGCGATTTCGCCGCGCAGGCGCTCGGGGACGATCTGGAACTCGATACCCTTCTTGCCCATCTGGAAGGTGTCGAAATCGAAGAACTCGCGCAGGATCTGCTCGGGCGTGAGGCCGATGGCTTTCAGCAGGGTCGTTACCGGCATCTTGCGGCGGCGGTCGACGCGGAAGAAAAGGATGTCCTTCGGGTCGAATTCGAAATCGAGCCAGGAGCCGCGATAGGGAATCACGCGCGCCGAGAACAGCAGCTTGCCGGAGCTGTGCGTCTTGCCCCGGTCGTGTTCGAAGAAGACGCCCGGGGACCGGTGCAGCTGCGAGACGATGACCCGCTCGGTGCCGTTGATGACGAAGGAGCCGGTGGTCGTCATGAGCGGGATTTCGCCCATGTACACTTCCTGCTCCTTGACTTCCTTGATCGTGTCGGGCACTTCGCGGTCGAGAATGATCAGGCGGACCTTGGCGCGCAGAGCCGAAGCGAAGGTCAGGCCGCGCTGCTGGCATTCCTTGACGTCGAAAGCCGGCTCGGCCAGCGCGAAGCTGACGAATTCGAGCC